>DXZV01000099.1 GCA_019419485.1 Collinsella sp. | reverse complement strand
GGTTGCCGCTGTCAAGGCTCGTGGCCTGGCGCTCGACATGGCCCGCGGCAAGCCGTCGCCCTCCCAGGTGGACATCTCTCGACCCATGCTCGATATCCTCAATGCCGATGCCGATCTGCACGACGGCAACGTCGACTGTTCCAACTACGGCTGCTTTGAGGGCATTCCCTCGGCACGTAAGCTAGCGGGGGAGTTCCTGGGTTGCCCCGCCGAGCAGACGCTCGTGCTGGGTTCGTCGAGCCTTTTGATCGAGCACGATATCGCCGGTATGTTCTGGCGCTGCGGCTCGTGTGGTAGCGACCCTTGGGAGGCTTACGAGGCAGCGCACGACGGCAAGAAGGTCAAGTTCCTGTGCCCGGTTCCCGGCTACGATCGCCACTTTGGCATCACCGCCGACCTGGGTATCGAGAACGTCCCCGTCGCGATGACTGACAACGGCCCCGACATGGACGAGATCGAGCGCCTGGTTGCCGCCGACGATTCCATCAAGGGTATCTGGTGCGTGCCCAAGTATTCCAACCCCACGGGCATCACCTTTAGCGAGGACACTGTGCGCCGCCTGGTCGAGATGCCCACGGCCGCGCCCGATTTCCGCATCTTCTGGGACAATGCCTACTGCGTGCACGACCTGTACGACGAGACCGACGAGCTCGCCAATATCTTCGACCTCGCTCGCGCGGCGGGCACCGAGGACCGCGTGGTGGCCTTTGCCTCGACGTCCAAGATTACCTTCCCGGGCGCCGGCATCGGCTTTATCGGTGCGAGCCCCGCGGTCATCGCCGAGTTCTCCAAGCGCCTGAAGGCCGGCCTCATCAGCGCCGACAAGCTCAACCAGCTGCGCCACGTGCGCTTCCTTCCCACCATCGAGGCGGTCAAGGGGCACATGAAAAAGCATGCTGAGTTCTTGCGCCCGCGCTTTGAGGCCGTTGAGCGCAAGCTCACTGAGGGCCTGGGCGAGACGGGCTGCGCTACCTGGACGCATCCTCGCGGCGGCTACTTTGTGAGCTTTGATGGTCCCGAGGGCTCGGCTCAAAAGGTCGCCGCGCTTTGTGCCGACCTGGGCGTCAAGCTCACGCCGGCCGGTGCCACTTGGCCTTATGGCAAGGACCCGCGCGACACCAACATCCGCATCGCGCCGAGCTATCCCACGGTCGAGGACCTGGAGGCCGCGCTCGATGTGCTGGTGCTGGCCGTTAAGCTCGTCGCTGCCGAGCTTGCGCGTGCCGAGCGCGCCTAACGCGCGGCTTCCCGTACTATCCGCACTTTCGATACGTAAAGGAGCGTATACATGGATTTGGGTATTTCCACCAACCCCACGCCAGAGCTCTACACCATTAAGGTAACCGGCGAGATCGATATCTCTAACGCCGATAGCCTGCGCAATGCCATCGACCTGGCGCTCGAGCAGCCCACCGAGGCCGTTGAGCTCGATTTTGCCCAGGTGAGCTACATCGATTCGACGGGCATTGGCGTGCTCGTGGGCGCCGCGCACCACGCGGTCGACCACGGCAAGCGCTTTAGCTGCATCAATGTGCAGCCCCCGGTGATGCGCGTGGTTCAGCTGTTGGGTGTCGACCAGGAGATTTCGATCACCGCTGCATAATCTTGGCCCCCAAAAGGGCGTGCCGTTTGGCATATGTTTGTGATGCGCTCGGACGTTTTGGCGTCCGGGCGCTATACTTGACCGAATGAATAGACGAGTTCCGGCCGAATGGCGCGGTGCGGGCTCGACTCACATCGAGCCTTGGAGGTATGTGTGTTTGGTATTGGAGAGGGTGAGCTCGCGATCATCGTGGTCTTCGGCTTTTTGCTGTTTGGCCCGGATAAGCTCCCGCAGATGGGCCGCACGATCGGCCGTGCCATCCGTCAGTTCCGCGAGACGCAGGAAAAGATGACGGCCGTTGTTCAGTCCGAGATTATCGATCCGGTAAGCGAGGCCGCGTCGGCGCCGGTCAAGCCCAAGAAGGCCGCTGCGATCGACGACGATTCCGATGCGGACGAGGAAGCCGCCGAGACGGCTGCGCCAGCAAAGAAGGAGACCTTCGCCGAGCGCCGTGCCCGCCTTGCTGCCGAGAAGGCTGCAAGCGAGGGTGCCGCTGAGGGCGAAGGCGCTGTTGATGAGGCCGAGGGTACAGAGCCTGCTGCTGCCGTCGAGCCCGAGCCTGCTGCAGAGCCCGAGCCCGAGCCGGCAGAGCCCACGACGGCTGACCTCTACGCCCGTCGTCCCCGCAAGCGCAAGGCCGTCGTCGACCAGCTCGCTCGCGAGCTCGAGGTCGAGGACGATGCCGAGGCTGCTGCCGCCGACGCCCCGAAGGGAGGCGATGAGTAATGCCGATCGGACCTGCGCGCATGCCGCTCTTCGATCACCTGGGAGAGCTCCGTCGCCGCCTGACCATCGTGGTCGTTTCGGTGTTTGCCGCCGCCATCGTGCTGTACTTTGCCACGCCCGTGGTGCTCGATATTCTTGAGGACCCCATCCGCTCCTTTGTGCCGGACGGTAAGTTTTACATCACCACCACGCTCGGCGGCTTTGGCCTGCGCTTCTCGCTTGCCATCAAGATGGCCGTGGTCATGTGCACGCCCATGATCATCTGGCAGATTCTGGCATTTTTCCTGCCGGCACTGCGTCCCAACGAGCGCAAGTGGGTTGTGCCCACGGTGCTCGCCTCGACGGTGCTGTTCTTCCTGGGTGCCATCTTCTGCTACTTCATCATCATCCCGGCGGGCTTTGAGTGGCTCATCGGCGAGACCTCGGCTGTCGCTACGGCGTTGCCCGATCTGGAGAACTACGTCAACATGGAGCTGCTCTTTATGATCGGCTTTGGTGTGGCGTTTGAGCTGCCGCTCATCATCTTCTACCTGTCCGTTTTCCACATCGTGTCCTATGCGGCCTTCCGCAGCGCCTGGCGCTACGTGTACGTAGGCCTGCTCGTGGGTTCGGCTGTGATTACGCCCGACGGCTCGCCCGTTACGCTGGGTCTCATGTATGGCGCCCTGCTCTCGCTCTACGAGATTTCGCTCGCCATCGCTCGCGTGGTCATTACCGCGCGCGAGGGCAAGGAGGGCCTGTTCGTGAGCCGTCTGGACCTGTTCTCGGACGACGAGGACGACGAGGAGTAAATCGGTATGCACGAGGTTGGCATTGTCAACGGCATACTCGATACAGTGATTCGCGCGGCGCGTGGGGCGGGGGCCTCGCGCGCCGTTTTGGTAACGCTGCGTATCGGGGATATGACCGAAGTTGTGCGCGAGGCGCTCGACTTTGCGTGGGAGACGTTTCGCGACGAGGACCCGCTCACGCGCGGCTGCGAGCTTGCCGTGGAGGAGGTCCATCCACAAAGCGAGTGTCTGGACTGCGGCGAGGTTTTCGACCACGATCGCTTCCACTGTCGCTGTCCCCAGTGTGGTGGTGCCAACGTGCGCCTACTGCACGGCCGCGAGCTCGATATCGCAAGTATCGAAATCGAAACCCCCGACGATTAGCCCGCTAGCCATCTGGTGATGGGGTATAAAGGGGCCAAAGTAAGGAGCGCTAAGTATGGCCGAGAAAACGATTGATATTGCATCGCCGATTCTGTCGCGCAACGAGCGCCTGGCAGATCAGCTGCGTCAGCGATTTAATGAGACAAACACCTACGTGATCAATGTGCTGTCGAGCCCTGGCTCGGGCAAGACCACTACGATTCTGGGCACCAACGAGCGCCTGCGTGACAAAGCCGGCCTGCGCTGTGCCGTCATCGAGGGCGATATCGCCTCGGATGTCGATGCCATCACCATGAAGGAAGCCGGCATGCCCGCCATCCAGATCAACACGGGCGGCCTGTGCCACCTCGAGGGCAACATGATCATGGAGGCCGTCGACGCCTTCGACCAGGCCGACGGTCTGGAGAACATCGACGTCATCTTTATCGAAAATGTGGGTAACCTGGTCTGCCCGGTCGACTTTGACCTGGGCGAGAACCTGTCCATCATGATTCTCTCGGTGCCCGAGGGCGACGACAAGCCCATCAAGTACCCGGGCATCTTCCAACACGCCGGCGCGCAGCTGCTCAACAAGGTCGACGTGGCTCCGGCTTTCGATTTTGACATGGATAGGTATACTAAGACACTCGATGACCTCAATCCGCAGGCGCCGCGGTTTGCCGTGAGCGCGCGCAAGGGCGAGGGCATGGATGCCTGGTGCGATTGGCTCATCGGGCAGATTGAGCAAGCAAGGGCGTAAGTCGGCCGCCATACGGGCGGGCGTAGCCGCAGAGATACGAGATAGGAGCCTCTTTTGAAGCTCATCATCGCCGAGAAAAACGACGCCGCGCGTCAGATTGCCGAGCGTCTGTCCACGGGCAAACCCAAAAAGGACAAGGTGTACAACACCGCCATCTACCGTTTTGAGTGGAAGGGCGAGGAGTGCGTGACCATCGGCCTTGCCGGTCACATCCTGGCGCCCGATTTTTGTGACAGCGTGCTGTTCGATAAAAAGCTGGGCTGGTATTCGGTCACGGAGGACGGCGAAATGCTGCCGGCCGACTTGCCCGATGGCTTGGCCCGCCCGCCGTACGACACCAAGCGCAAGCCGTTTCTTGCCGACGGTATCTCCATCAAGGGCTGGAAGCTCGAGAGCCTGCCCTATCTCACCTGGGCGCCCGTCATTAAGCTGCCGGCCGAGAAAGAACTCATTCGTTCGCTCAAGAACCTCGCTAAAAAGTCCGACAGCGTCATCATCGCCACGGACTTCGATCGCGAGGGTGAGCTGATCGGCTCGGACGCTCTCAACAAAGTGCGCGAGGTTGCGCCTGACTTGCCGGTCGCCCGCGCCCAGTATTCTTCGTTTACCAAGGCCGAGATTACGCAGGCCTTCGATAATCTTGTCTCGCTCGATCAGAATCTGGCCGACGCCGGCGAGAGCCGTCAGCACATCGACCTGATTTGGGGCGCGGTGCTCACGCGCTATCTGACGCTCGCCAAGTTTGGCGGCTTTGGCAACGTGCGCTCCGCCGGCCGCGTGCAGACGCCGACGCTCGCCCTGGTGGTCGAGCGCGAACGCGAACGCATGGCGTTTGTGCCCGAGGACTATTGGCAGATTCGCGGCATGGGTGCCGCTCAGGGTGCTGCCGAGGATGACCGCTTTAAGATTGCGCACAAGACGACACGTTTTACCGACAAAGATGCTGCCGAGACGGCGTACGGCCACGTCGACGGCGCTACGACGGCAACCGTCGCCGCGGTGACCAAGCGCTCCCGCAAGCAGCAGCCGCCCACGCCGTTTGCGACGACCTCGCTGCAGGCTGCCGCCGCGGCCGAGGGCATCTCACCTGCACGTACCATGCGCATCGCCGAGTCCCTCTACATGGCGGGCCTCATCAGCTATCCGCGTGTCGACAACACCGTGTACCCTGCGACGCTCGATCTGGGCGCCGTGGTGAGCGACCTGGCAAAGATCAACCCGGCGCTGGCGCCCGTGTGCAAAAAGGTACTCGCCGGCCCCATGAAGCCCACGCGCGGCAAAGTCGAGACCACCGACCACCCGCCTATCTACCCCACGGGCGAGGGCGATCCGTCCACGCTCGACGGCGGCCAGCGCAAGCTCTACGACCTCATCGCCCGTCGCTTCCTGGCGACGCTTATGGGTCCCGCGACCATCGAGAACACCAAGCTCGAGCTCGACGTGAACGGTGAGCCGTTCGTGGCTTCGGGCGATGTGCTCGTGACTCCGGGCTTCCGCGAGGCGTATCCGTACGGACTCAAGCGCGACGAGCAGATGCCGCCGCTGGAGCAGGGCGACACGGTCGACGTGTTCGACATTAAGCTTGAGGCCAAGCAGACCGAGCCGCCCGCGCGCTACAGCCAGGGCAAGCTCGTGCAGGAGATGGAGAAGCGCGGCCTGGGCACCAAGTCCACGCGCGCGAGCATCATCGAGCGCCTGTATGCCGTGCGCTATCTCAAAAATGATCCCGTTGAGCCGAGCCAGCTGGGTATCGCCATCATCGACGCGCTGTCGCAGTTTGCCCCGCGCATCACGAGCCCCGATATGACCAGCGAGCTCGACGGCGACATGACCCGCGTGGAGCGCGGCGAGGACACCGAAGAGCATGTCGTGACGCACTCGCGTGCGCTGCTGGCCGGCGTGCTCGACGAGCTGCTCAAGCATACGCAGGAGCTGGGCGATGCCATCAGCGACGCCGTCACGGCCGATGCGCGCGTGGGCGCCTGCCCCAAGTGCGGCAAGGACCTGGTTATGAAGACGAGCGCCAAGACCCGCGGCAGCTTCATTGGCTGCATGGGCTGGCCCGACTGCGACGTGACCTATCCGGTGCCGAGTGGCGTCAAGGTAAGCCCGCTCGAGGGCGAGGCCGCCGTGTGCCCCGAGTGCGGTGCGCCGCGCATTAAGTGCCAGCCGTTCCGCCAGAAGGCCTTCGAGATCTGCGTGAACCCCACGTGCCCCACCAACTACGAGCCCGACCTCAAGGTGGGCGAGTGCAAGGTGTGTGCCGAGGCGGGACGCCATG
>DXZV01000098.1:2624-6533 GCA_019419485.1 Collinsella sp. | reverse complement strand
GGCTGGCGATATGCACTCAACCGCACACGACGTAGCGCTGATGATGCAGGAGGCCATGAAAAACGACACGATCCGCGAGGTCGTAGCGAGCGAGGATTCCTGGATCGAGGTCACGGGCGCCGACGGCACCGACCATTCGCATTCCATGGACACGCATAACTATTTGCTGGGCCAAGATGGCAACATCGGTGGCAAGACCGGCACCACCGACGACGCGGGCTATTGCTTTACGAGCGCCTACAACCGCGACGGCGACGAGATCTACACCGTCGTTTTGAACTCCACCACCACCGACCAGCGCTTTACCGATACCGCAACCCTTGCCAATTGGTACTACGGTCACAAGGTGACGGTCGCGATCGCCAACACACAGGAAAAGACCGCCAACGGCAACCCGCTTATGGCGCGCATTGGTCAAACCGACTGGACGGATAAGACGATCGACGCCACACTCGCCGATCCCACGGCGCAAGCGACCGTGTTTTCCCTTGCCGGCGAGGTGACCGAAAAGGTTAGCTACGACGATCTTTCGGGCACGGTGCATGTGGGCGACAAGGTGGGCAGCGTTACGCTCAAGCAGGACGGCACCAAGATCGCCGTCATGGACCTGGTTGCCGACGAGGAAGGCGCAGGGCCGAATCCCATTGAATGGCTGCTCGTGAAGCTCGATCGCTTGGGCCGTCGCATCGACAACCGCCCGCTCACGGCAGAAAGCGAGACCGTCGCCAAGGCGCCCGAGGTGTAGGGCGCAAGAATAATAAGTCCACTGAAAGGAGGCGTCCGAAAGGATGCCTCCTTTTTTGAGGGTTCGAATCCCCAGCCTCCTTTCTCCGCACAAAAAAGGGCCCCAAATGGGACCCTTCTTTCAAGTCATACTGGCGGAGAGCTGGGGATTCGAACCCCAGATGCCCTTTTGGGGCATACTCGCTTAGCAGGCGAGCACCTTCGGCCTCTCGGTCAGCTCTCCGTAACAGCCGTTCTATAGTAACCAAACAGCCAAGGATGGGCAAGAGGAAATTTTCTAATTGCCTAGCAGCCTTTCCTTCTTGAAAGCTTCGCCTACCCCAGCGAGCGGTTGAGGGAGCCGAGCTCGTCGTTGCCCATGGTGCGCCACATTTGGAAGATACAACCGCGCGCCAGGAAAAAGAAACCGTTGTCGACCAGTTGCACAGCGGCATCTGCCAGCTGATTCGTCACGGCGGACACTGGCGGCAGCTCTAGTCCAGCCTTGTGGATGGTCTCGACCGCTTCCTCGAACGTCGGAGGCCCGCTGACGCCCATCTCGTTCATAAGGCCCTGCATTTCTTCCAGCGCGCTGCTGCCCGACTCCTCGCCGCGCGGCACCAGACGGTAACAAGCCAGCGCCAGGTCGAGCTGATCGCAATTCCAATAGGCAAACGCCAAGCGATAGAACAGGTAGCCGATTGCAGAACGATCGCTGGCAATACGTAGGCCGTGGCGCGCCACCTCGATAATCTCGTCAAAGCGCTCCAGACGCGCAAGCACGTTGATGAGCGCAAAGTGCGGCTGCATGGACGAGCGCGCCAGATCGTAAAGATGGCGCACCTCGGGCAGTGCTCGTTCAAAGTCCTCTTGCTCGGCGTAAAAGCTGCAGATCTCGTGCTGGGCAAAGTACAGCGCATCGGGCGCACGAAGGATTCGCACAGAGCGGTCTTCTTCCAACACCGGTAGCACCATGCGCACCAGCTGGTTATCGCAAAACTGCGTTTGAACCGGACCTGTCGCCAAAAGCTCGGCGACGGCGCACTTAGCCTCCAACTCCTCAACAAGACGGGAAAAGCCTTCAAAAGCACCTGTACGGTCGACTTTTGCCTGCTCGCGCAATTCAACAACACGGGCCACGTATGGGTCGTCGTCCTCTTCCATGACCTCCAGCTCGTCAGCCGTATCGGCAAGCAGCAGATCGCGCAGCGCCGGCGGCAGCATGCGATGGTCATCACGCGGACGAGCATGAACCTCCGCCGGCTCAATCGTCTCCGGAGCGGTTGACTCATACGCCTCAAGCACACGCTTGCACGGCATATCGTCCATGTCCATGCTCTCAAGATCCTTGGCGACAGGCACGCAATCGGCCAGATAGGCCGCACGCCCAAAGAAATACGTTGCGACAACGCACTCGCCCTGCTCACTGTCGGGAGCAGCAATCTGCACATAGCAGCGCGTGATGCAGGTGCCCGCGGCAAAACACGCTGCCGCAAGCGTGAGCGCCACGCGCGCATCGTGCTCCGCGGCCCAGATCGTGCGCGTGTCCTCGTCCAGCTCGTGCCAGGCGTCATCTTGAGCGTCGTATTCACGTTGCGGCATGGCATCAACGACAGACTGCCCAAACCGAACGAGCATAATCCCCTCGGCAACGTTTGCCCGATAGGTATAGTCGAGCCGCGTGACCACGTTAAGCGCCTCGACAATACGCGCGAAGCGGGTACGCACATCCCACTCACCGCCCGGCTGGCAAGCCACCGTACCCGGTTTGCCCCACGGGTTATCGCTCGAGGCCGTATCAAGCAGTCGGGGAACATCGTTGGTCGTCTTGGCGATATGCCACGCATCAAAGAGCGCGCAGCCCTCAAGGCTCGGCGAGGATGCCGCAGGGACCAATCCGGCCCCGATGTGCTCAAGGATGCCGGAGAGACGGTTAAGACGGCACTCGATGGCAAGCAGCATGTCAATCTCGTCCTGGTCCAGCAGGCTGCGATCAAAATTGAGATAGAAAAGCTTTGAGCGATCGATGCGAGCCAGGCTCATCTCGGACTTAGCGGCGATGGTGCGCAAGCGAGGCAAGTCAATTTCACTCATAAGGGCGGCGGCATAGCGCTCGATACCGCTCGGATTCTCGGCATGGTCAACGCGGTAGAGCAGTGTCTCGATAGCGTCAGGTAGCGGTGTCGTGTTAAAGCCCAAAAACACCTCGACCGGCTCGGGCAACTTTACGAGCTTGATCTTGTCGACAACGTTTTGCATACCCTCGTCGAGTCCGTCGGCGTCCGCCG
Organism: Collinsella sp.; assembly: GCA_019419485.1. GTDB lineage: Bacteria > Actinomycetota > Coriobacteriia > Coriobacteriales > Coriobacteriaceae > Collinsella. Next base: position 3,522 of record DXZV01000098.1, on the reverse strand, counting down.
TGCTCGCAATGGTATTTTCGGAGTCAGCGAATATCACGTAGCGCAGGAACATCGATGCCATGAACTCACCGTAAGGAAGGGAGCGGGTCGAATTCCATGTCTCGTGATCGGACTGTTCGCGCATGGGACCTTCGGGAGAGCCGATGGTTCGCGCGCACGCGCGCATCGTGCCGTTTGCTCCCCTCACCATAATCTCACCAATACCGGAGTCCGACTCGTCAAGGACCAGTTCCATGTCGGGATCGTTGGGCAGCGGAGCCTCGCTGACGGGGCGGTCCACCTTGTACACCTCACCCGAAACGCTTACGAAGCCCAAAAGCGACACATGGCTTTTGCCAACGAATTCGACGACATAACAAGATTCATGCTGATCCTCGCCAAAGAGTTTCCAGACCACGCCATATGAGCGTCCCGCAGGCTGCTCGGGCATCGCCGGAAAGCGCTTCTTGGGATCGAGAAACCTGAGCTTGTATGTCGGACGCTCTGCCACGGAATATCACCCTGATCGGTCGTTGAGAGAAGGAGTGGCCGCGGATGGGCCGCGACATCTACTCGGAATCTTACACGAGTCGACAGGAAATCGTCCCTTTGGACGAAAGCACTCAAGCTGGCGCAAAAGAAAAGCCCCCGTTGCCGGGAGCTTTAATCTCAAATGGTGCGGCGTATAGGATTCCGCGCATCCGCTGCGCGGATCCGCACCGGCCTCGCCCGCCTGCCGGCGCGCTCGCCCGCGGGCTAAAAACGCTCCGCGTTTTCTTTGCGCCCGCGCCTCGACCGAGGTTCGAATCCATGCGGTGTTTACGTAAAAGAAAAGCCCCCGTTGCCGGGAGCTTTAATCTCAACTGGTGCGGCGTATAGGATTCGAACCTATGACGTTCTGATTCGTAGTCAGACCCTC
>DXZV01000098.1:0-2524 GCA_019419485.1 Collinsella sp. | reverse complement strand
ACCTATGACGTTCTGATTCGTAGTCAGACCCTCTATCCAGCTGAGGTAACGCCGCGACTTGTTGATTATTATGCACAGGGACTGAATAATGGTCAAGCATTTTTTCAAAAAAAGTTATCGAATTTGATTTTTACTCATTTGGAGGGCTTGGCGCGATCTTCGACGCATCGCGATATAAGAAAAGCCCCCGTCGCCGGGAGCTTTAAAGTCAATTGGTGCGGCGTATAGGATTCGAACCTATGACGTTCTGATTCGTAGTCAGACCCTCTATCCAGCTGAGGTAACGCCGCAGCGCAAGACATATAAAACCACTTTTGCTTATTGGAGTCAAGCACAATTTCAAACTTTTTTGTGGAACGCAGTCTTGTCATGCTGCTCCGCATATACCGCCATTCCCCGTACGATCGATTGGCTTTTCGATCACGTCAAACTTAGCATCAAGTTCCCTCAGGAGCGATCTCACCCGCTGGGCACAATCATAATCGGCAAACGAGATGCTCAACATGCGAGCAACCTGATTAGATGTCTGGACCCCATAGAAATGCTCTAGGGCCACAAGCCCCTCGTGCGCCACAAACGTCTCGACCACATGAGGCGACTCCTCATAGCACCATTGCGTCAACGGCCCCTCGCTCGTCTGTCGAACCACCAGGCCACCCATGCCAGACGGCTCACACGTTACAAGCAGGTACTCCCCGCCCTCATCGCTCTCAAACAAAGCCACCCGATCATCAAACAGCTCCATCGCGTCCCCTTTCTCTCGCTCTTATTTAGCAAAAGCATAGCAGGTAGATGGCTGCATACAGAACAGTTGTTCGTGTGTTTTCTATTGAGCTGTCCGCACAGCATGGTATGGACCTGCGCACGAAATAGGGCGCCCCCGAAGGAGCGCCCTTGCTTATCGCCTATGCAGTCAACCTACGCGACCGGCTCGATCTTCTCGAGGCCGCCCATGTAAGGACGCAGAACCTCAGGGATCGTGATGGTGCCGTCAGCGTTCTGGTAGTTCTCCAAAATGGCGGCCATGGTGCGGCCAGCCGGCAGACCGGAGCCGTTGAGGGTGTGCAGGTATCGCGAGCCCTTGAAGTTCTCGGGGTCGCGATACTTGATGTTGGCGCGACGGGCCTGGAAGTCGCCGCAGTTGGAGCAGGAGCTGATCTCCTTGTAGGCGTTGTAGCTCGGTAGCCAGACCTCGACGTCGTAGGTCTGACGGGCAGAGAAGCCCAGGTCGCCGGTGCACAGGCTAATCACGCGATACGGAAGACCCAGCTGCTGCAGCAGGTACTCGGCCTCGGCGGTCATGCTCTCGAGCTCCTCGTCGGACTCCTCCGGCTTAGCGAACTTGACCATCTCGACCTTGTCGAACTCGTGCTGGCGGATGATGCCGCGGGTGTCGCGACCAGCGGAACCGGCCTCCTCGCGGAAGCAGGGGGTGAAAGCGGTGTAGCGGCGCGGCAGGGTGTCGCCGTCGAGAACCTCGCCGGCATGCAGGTTGGTGAGCACGACCTCGGCGGTGGGGATCAGGAAGTTATCGCCCGAGACGTGATAAGCGTCGTCCTCGAACTTGGGCAGCTGGCCCGTGCCAAACATGGTCTGACGCTTGACGACGATGGGCGGCCACCACTCCTTAAAGCCACGGCTGGTGTGCGTATCGAGGAAGAAGTTGATGAGAGCGCGCTCCAGACGGGCGCCGGCGCCACCGAGAACGGTAAAGCGGCTGCCGGAGAGCTTGTTGCCGCGCTCGAAGTCGAGGATGTCGAGATCGGTGCCCAGGTCCCAGTGCGGCTTAAAGTCGAAGTCGAACTCGCGCGGGGTGCCCCAACGACGGCGCTCGATGTTCTCGTCCTCGTCCTTGCCAAACGGGGTGGCCTCGCAAGGGATGTTGGGCAGGTGAGCCATGAAGTCGTACTGCTCCTGCTCGAGAGCGCCTCGGCGCTCGGCCAGACCGTCAATCTTCTCGTTGACGGCGCGCACGGCCTCCTTGGCGGCCTCGGCCTCGTCCTTCTTGCCCTCCTTCATCAGGGCGCCGATCTTCTTGGACTCGGCATTGCGCGTAGCCTGGAGCTCCTCGACCTCGGTGATGACGGCACGGCGCTCGTCGTCGAGCTCAAAGAACTTCTCGCGGTCCCAAGACGTCTGACGGTTAGCCATGGCGACATCGATGGCATCGGGGTTCTCGCGAACAAACTTGATATCAAGCATTAGATCCTCCGGCGATATACATTCCATTTAGGTTGCAACCTTGTACATGTATGGGCAAGTATATACTTATGAGCGTTTACGACCCAACTCAACTACGCAAGAAGGCACCCAATGGACGCAGTTTTTTCCTTTTTGTTTGGCACCCGCACCGGTTTTGCCATCCTTTTCGCCGGCGGCATCCTGCTGTTTGCGATTCTTGCCTTTGTAATGGAGAAGCGCACCCATAAGATGTATGTCGACCGCGGCCCCAAATCCGAGGACGAAGAAGACGGCTTCTGGGACTAACCGACCAAAAAGGGACAGGTTTATTTTGGTCGGTTTT
>DXZV01000097.1 GCA_019419485.1 Collinsella sp. | reverse complement strand
TTGAGGTGCTGCCCTTTGAGGGCGTTACGGTGGATGGCGGTGCGTCGACGGAGTTGGTGGAGTGCGCGGTTCCCGCTCGCATGGTTTTTGCTTGGCAGCTGATGGATGCCGACCCGCGCGGAGAACTCGATTTGTCCGACGCTGTTGTGGTGCTTGACGAGGTGTGCCGCACGTGTGACGCTGACTGGACCCGCTCACTGATGCAGCGTGCCGGGCGCGTTGTCTGCCGCAACCTGGGACAGGTGGTGATCGCTCGCGAGCTGGGCGTGACGTTTGACGTGGCGGCGCCGGTGTTCTGCGCGAATCGGGCCACGCTTACCTGGCTGCGCGGACTCGGTGCGGGGCGGGTGTACTTGCCGGCCGAGTTGCTCGGCAATGATGCGGAGCGTATTGCCGAACTGGCTGCTGAACCCGGCGTCTGGGGTCCGGTCGACGCCGACCGTCCCGAGCTTATGGTGTGCGAGCACTGCCTGCTGACCGCCGAGGGCGTCTGCGCTACCGATGCGACGGGACAGGTCCGTTGCCGCGACTGCTTGCGCCGTCGGCAGGTACGCTATCTGGTCGAGCGTGACGGTACACGTTTGCCAGTTGCCATTGACGCATGCGGCAGGACGAGGATTTTCCTGTCGTAGGTGCCGCGTCGCGTCAGTTTGTTATCATATGAGAGTTTATGGACTTCCAGCACCGCCGTATCCGGTGAGGGTGCTATAGCAAAAGGAGGATACCCAATGCTGTCTGTTGACGAGCAAATGCGTATCATCACCTCGGGCGCCGCGCAGATCGTTCCCGAGGCCGACCTTCGCAAGAAGCTTGAGAAGGGCGAGCCCCTCAACATCAAGCTCGGCGTCGATCCCACCAGCCCCGACCTGCACCTGGGCCATGCCGTGCCGCTGCGCAAGATGCGCCAGTTCCAGGACCTGGGCCACAACGTCACCCTCATCATCGGCAACGGCACCGCGCTGATCGGCGATCCCTCGGGCAAGAACTCCACGCGTCCGCAGCTTTCGCAGGAGCAGATCGAGGCCAACGCCGAGACCTACGTGAGCCAGGCCATGAAGATCCTGGACCCCGAGAAGACCACCATCGTGCACAACGGCGACTGGATCTTGTCGATGGATCTGGCCGGCCTGCTGCAGGTGTGCTCCAAGTTCACCGTCGCCCGTATTCTCGAGCGCGACGACTTTACCAAGCGCTACCAGTCCCAGACGCCGATCGCCCTGCATGAGTTCCTGTATCCCGTGATGCAGGCTTACGACTCCGTGCAGATCAAGGCCGACGTGGAAATGGGCGGCACCGATCAGCTCTTCAACCTGCTCGCCGGCCGTGAGCTCATGGAGAAGATGGGCATGGAGCCCCAGATCGCGCTCACCATGCCGCTGCTCGAGGGCACCGATGGCGTCCGTAAGATGTCCAAGTCCTACGGTAACTACATCGGCCTGACCGATACGCCCAAGGATATGTTCGGCAAGACCATGTCCATCCCCGACGAGATGATCGGTAAGTACTACCGCCTGGCGAGCTCGCTCACCCCGGCCGAGGTCGACAAGATTGACGCCGCCCTGGCTGACGGTTCCGCCGATCCCTATGAGCTCAAGCGCGCTCTGGGCCGCGACCTGTGCGACACCTACCACGGCGCCGGTGCCGGCGACGAGGCTCAGGCCGAGTTCGACCGCGTGTTCAAGGAGGGCCAGCTCGCCGACTTCCCCGAGAAGCATGTTGAGCTGACTGTTAACGACGAGGGCCAGATCTACCTCGCCGGTCTGCTCAAGGACCTGGGCCTTTCGGCCAGCGCCGGCCAGGCCCGTCGCGACATCGACGGCGGCGGCGTCAAGATCAATGGCAAGGCCGTGGCTCCCAAGAGCTACAACATCGACCCCAGCGCCCTCAAGCTGGGCGACACCCTCTCCGTAGGCAAGCGCAAGGGCTTTAAGTTGGTCTAGCAAGTAGGTCAACCTAACATGTGCAATAGGGCCGCAGCCGGGATTCCCGACTGCGGCCTTTTTAGATGATCCCTTGGGGACGGAGGAAAACGGATCACCGAGGGGGTCGGTTTGGCCCGGTGATCCGTTTTCCTCCGTCCCCAAGGGATCATTTGGCAGTGCCGTTAAGCGGAAGGGGTGTTATCGGCGGCCTCCTTTTGGGCATACAATGGCTATTGGTTTGCTGCGGTGAAGGCCTGTCCGCTCCGCAGCTTTTTTCTACGGTTAAAGGAGTATGTATGTCCGTTGAGGTCATGAGATCTGTGATCGAGGCCGCCGAGGGTCGTGTGCCCGTTGACACGCTGTTTGCCAACGCACAGATTGTCGATGTGTACGGCCAGCGCGTGGCGCCCGGTAGCGTTGCCGTCAAGGATGGCGTGATCGTCGGTGTGCTCTACGATGGTCGCGACGATGCCGCCGGTACGTATGAGGCTGCCGAGGTCATCGATTGCCAGGGCCGCTATCTTGCCCCCGGTTTTATTGACGGACACTTGCATATCGAGTCTTCGAACATCCGCCCTGCCGAGTATGCGCGCATGGCGGCGACGCGCGGTACCACCACTGCCATTGCCGACAGCCACGAGATCGCCAACGTTTCCGGCCTGGACGGCCTGCGCTTTATGATCGAGGACGGCCGTCGCGCGCCCATTTCCATCAAGTACATGATGCCCTCGTGCGTGCCCGCGCTGCCCGATGAGCAAGCAGGCGCTGTGATTACCGCCGCTGACATGCAGGCGTTTTTTGCCGAGCATCCGGGCGATGTCTTTGGCCTGGGCGAGATGATGAACCTGCCGGGCGTCTTTATGGCCGATCCCGAGACCTGCGCTCGAATCGACGCTGCCAACCAGACGCCGTCCAAGCAGGTTGACGGTCACGCGCCGCTCGTTGCCGGCAAGGACCTCAACGCCTATGCCGCAGCAGGTATTATCGCTGACCATGAGTCGACGATTCCCGAGGAGGCACTCGACAAGCTGTCTCGCGGCATGTATGTGATGCTGCGCGAGGGTACGTGCAGCCATGACCTGGCCAACCTGTCGCCGATGCTGCTGGAGAATCCTGCCCGTGCCCGCCGTTGCTGCTTTGCGACCGACGACCGCGCTCCTTCCGATGCGCTTGCGTCCGGCATGATCGACAACGCCTGCCGCGTGGCGATTGAGGCCGGTATCGACCCGGTGGTCGCTATCTCCATGGCGTCCCTTTCCACGGCTGAGGCGTTTGGCCTGGATCACGGCTGCCGCGACCCGCACGAACTGCGTGGCGCCATCGCCCCGGGCAAGCGTGCCGACCTGCTGGTGCTCAATGACCTGACGTTTGCCACGGCTCCGCATCGCGTATACGCCGCCGGTGCTCTGGTGGCGCAGGACGGCACCTTTGTGGGCGAGATCGCACCCGAGATGGCCGAGGTCGCAGCCCTTGCCGACGAGCTGCGCGCGTCCGTTAAGCTGCCGAAGCTTTCGCTCGACGTATTCGACTATGCCTTTAAGCCGGGCGAGGCCGTGATTGACGTGGTGCCGGGTAAGGCCATCACGGGTATGGCTCGCCCCGAGAGCGCCGAGGGCCTGCGTCGCATTATGCTGATCGAGCGCCACGGCCGCGGTGTGTCGCTGCAGGCCGAGGGCGCCGACGGTGATGGCCCTGCGGGCCTGGGTCTTGTCGGCAAGCATATCGGTCGCGGCTGGGTGCGTGGCTTCACCATCACCGGTGGCGCCATTGCCTCCACGATCGGCCACGACTCGCACAACGTGTGCGTCGTGGGTGATAACGCTGCCGATATGATGGCTGCTGTTGAGGCTGTGGGCCAGGGTGGTCACGTGCTGGTGCGCAACGGCGAGGTCGTGGCGCGCATTCCGCTGGCGCTCGGCGGTCTGATGAGCGAAGGCACGGCCGAGGATGTCGCCGCGCAGCACGACGACTTTATGGTCAAGGCGCGCGCCATGGGCATCGAGCCGCCGCTCGACCCCATCATGGGCATCATCTTCCTGCCCCTGCCGGTTATCCCGACGCTCCGCATCCGCCCCGAGGGCATGTTCGACGTCACAACCTTCACCTACGCCGACTAGTCATCGGGGACGTTCTTAAACGGCTAGTCGCCTGCGACACTCTTTGACGTGTTGCCTGGCGCTGCGAATGTGGGACCCCTGGTGCGCGTGAGCTATTTGCCAGGTCCTTGTAACGTTTGCGCCCGCGGAGTCTTACCTGAGCTCCCTTTGGGTACGTTGGAATTGGATACACGTTCGATTCCAACAAGCCCGAAGGGAGCTTTTCTATGTTTAAACTGATTGCATCCGATATGGACGGCACGTTGCTTGACGAAAACAGCCAGGTGCCTCCCGAGACCTACGAACTGATTCTGGCGCTACACGAGCATGGCGTGCATTTCGCCGCATCGTCAGGTCGTCGCTACGATCGCCTGTGCGAGTTCTTTGCGCCCGTTCGCGACAAGATGGACTTTGTCGCCGCTAACGGTGCCCAGGTCTACGCCGACGGCAAAATGGTAGACCGTGAGGTGTATTCGCACCTGGCGATTCGAAGGCTCGCCCAGGCTGTCGCGACGTTTCCCAATCTGCATCTTGCGCTCTTTGACCGAACCAAATCCTTCTTGCTCGATGACGAGTGCAAGTTCGTACGCGAGGTCGATAAGGACCTTCCCAATGCCGAGCGCATTTGGGAACTGCCCGATCCCAGCGTAAATATCATCAAGGCGAGTATCTTTTGCGATGACTGTGCCGTTATGGACAGTGCGTACGTGCTACAGCGAGAACTCGGTCAGCTCTTTACCTTTGCGCCTTCTGGAAACGCGTGGATCGATGCCATGCAGCCCGGTGTGTCGAAGGCCTCGGGCATCGCACAGCTTGCGGAGCATTACGGCATTGGACGCGACGAGATCATGGCGTTTGGCGACTCGATGAACGACTACGAGATCATTCGCTTTGTCGGCACGGGCTGTGCGATGGAAAACGCGCGCCCCGCGCTCAAAGCGGTTGCCGATCGCGTCGTGGGCTGCAACCGCGACCACGCCGTCCAGCAGGAACTTCGCCGTGTTCTGGAGAGCCTCGCCTAATCCGGCAGTTAGGGACGTTCCTTTTCTGCCGGCAGCCGGGGACAGTCCTTGCAGCTTTTTCGCGAAGAGTGTCCCCAACGACTAGTCATTTAAGAACACCCAATGACTAAGAACGTCCCCAATGACTAGGCGAGGGCGGTCATGATGGTGCGGGCGACGCCGTCGTGGTCGTTGTCGTATTCGGTGATGGCGTCGGCGGCCTCGTGGTCTTCGGGTTCGCCGTTGATCATGGCCATGCCGTGGCCCGCTGTCTGCAGCATGGGGATGTCGTTGATGTTGTCGCCGAACGCCCAAGCGTCGGCGAGACGCTCGCCCAGGTGCTCGCATAGCCACGTGAGGGCCGTCCCCTTGGTAGCGCCCGCGCCCATGACCTCGATATTCATGGCGTACGAACGCGTGACCTCAATGCCTCCGAGCGTGTCGAGCTCCGCCGCGATGGCGTCGCGATCGTCCGGGTCGTGCCAGTACATGGCGATGCGCTCGAGCGTCTCGACCTCGTCGATCTTGCTGTCGATATCCATGTCGATCGGTGTTCGTGTGCGCTTGAGCGAAGCCGCGATGTGGGGGTCACCGCCGCAGAATTCGTCCAGGCGCGTGTAGAGCGAGCGGGGGAGGAAGCATTGCCCGTCCGCGAAGATATCGAAGGTCACATCGTGGCCGGCGGCGATGCGGTGGATGCGATGGGCAATGCCGCAATCGAGCGGTCGGCTCAAGATGCGCGTGGCGCGCGAGGTATCGGTGGGCACATCGTCGTCGAGCTGCCAGACGCTGGCGCCATTGGCACAGACGGCATAGTGCACGGCGGGATGGGCGAGGATGGGCTCAAAGATGCCCGACAGCGGACGTCCCGTGCACGGTACAAACTCAATGCCGCGACGTGCGAGCTCGTCGAGCATCGCCCAGGTGGCGTCGCTCATCTGCTTGTCACTCGTCAACAGCGTTCCATCCATATCGGAAAAAACAATCATTCGATGCAGCCCTTTCTACTGGCATAAAAAGCGTGGCCGAGGGCGGTGATGCCCTGGCCACGCTCGGGTTCTATAACGGTCCGCGTTCTAGCGATCGGCGAGCGGCTTGTACTCCAGCGGCTCGATAACCGGGCGATACGCGGGACGGATGATGCGGTGCGCGCAGAAGAGCTCTTCCATGCGGTGCGCCGACCAGCCGGCCATGCGGGCGACGGCGAACAGCGGCGTAAAGAGTGTCTCGGGCACGCCGAGCATCTTGTAGATAAAGCCCGTGTACAGGTCGATGTTGGCGCAGATGGGCTTGGTCATGCCGTGATCGCGCATCACCTGCGGTGCCAGGCGCTCGATGCGCTCGATGAGCGCGAACTCATCGCCCAGGTCCTTCTTGGCGGCAAGCGTGCGCGCGTAACGGCGGCACACCTCGGCGCGCGGGTCGCTCAGCGTGTAGACGGCGTGGCCCATACCGTAGATGAGGCCCGTGCCGTCGAAGGCCTGCTTGTCGAGAATCTTGCCCAGGTAGGCTGCGAC
>DXZV01000096.1:2168-6551 GCA_019419485.1 Collinsella sp. | reverse complement strand
GCCAAAGGCCGACGAGATGCCGGCGAGCATGAGGTCGTGGTGGTCATGCTTTTCGAGGTGGGCGAGGCTCGAGATGTTGCTGGCGATGGTGCCGCCGATCTGCACCGCGGCTCCCTCGCGACCGGCCGATCCGCCCGTTAGGTGCGTGAGCGTGGAGCACACAAACGTGAGGACGGCCATGCGCATATGGATGAGGCGTGTGCCTAGAGCGGAGTCGATGACCAGGTTGTTGCCACGCTTGGCGGCGAGACCGTGGTTTTTGTACACCCATGCGGTGGCAACGCCCACAACGGGAAGCAGCGCGTAAATCCACGCATGGTGCTCACGATAATCGGTCGCGATATTCAGCGAGGCCAAAAACGCCCAAGCGGCAACGCCCATGGCGAGAGAGACGATGACGACGAGTATGAGCAACTTGGCGCTCGCGAATAGGTTGCGGACGTTGCGGCGCGTGTCGACAGCCAAGAGATGCTCAGAGCGGGTGAGCTGATGCCTGCCTGCCATGATGACGTCGTTAAGGGAGAAAAAGCCGCCGGCGTCGAACGGTTGGGAATGATCCTGCGCCTCGTTTGCGCTTTCGGGTTTGTCGTTATGAGCCATATGTTCCTCTTTTAGGTTGCAACGCAAGCATTATAAAACGCGGCAAACGCGACGAGCCGGTGGGTTGGTTTCCATTCTGTTTCGCGGCCTGCAACCGACAGGTGTATTTGCGGGTGCAGGCCGAGTCGCGGTCATGCGTCGGGGGATTATACTGAGGCAAACATAAAGAATCGGCGCTCCTGTTGTGCGCCGTGGCATTAAGAGGTGCATATGGCAGAGAAACTCATTCCGCTGGAGGACGCGCAGTCGATTGTCCTGTCGCACGTTGCTCCGACCGATCTGGTCGAGATTCCCGTGTGGCAGGCCGCCGGTCTTCCCTTAGCCGAGGACGCGGTGGCCGATATCGACATTTCGTCGTTTGCCAACAGTGCCATGGACGGGTATGCCGTGCGCTCGGCGGACTTGGCGCAGGCATCTGGCGAGGCGCCGGTGACGCTCGATGTTATCGGACATGAGGCCGCGGGTCATGTGTTTGGGGACGCAATCGGCGCGGGCGAGACGGTCCGCATCATGACGGGCGCGCCGGTGCCCGAGGGTGCCGATGCCGTGGTGAAGTACGAGATTGTCGATGTGCTCGACGGTGACGGCAACGAGGGCTCGCGTGTGAGGTTCTCGGCGCCGGCCAAGGTGGGGGAGAACGTTCGCTCTGCCGCCGAGGAGGCCCATGCCGGCGACGTCGTGATGCGCGCTGGCGAGGTTGTGACTCCGGCGGGCGCCGGCTTGCTGGCAAGCGCCGGTTACGCGAGCGTGAAGGTGCACACTGCCCCACGTGTGGGCATCATCTCGCTGGGCACGGAACTGGTCGCACCGAGTAAAGTACCGGCGCGCGGTCAGATTCGCGATTCCAACTCGTCCGCGTTGATGGCCGAAGCACTCGATGCAGGAGCCGAGCCCGTGTTCTACGGCATTGCGCCTGATGATGAGCAGGCGATTGTCGAGCTCGTGCATCGCGCGGTGCAAGAGTGCGATTTTGTCATTACGAGCGGAGGCGCCTCGGCGGGCGATTACGACTATGTGACGGCGCTGGTCCAGCGCGAGGGCGAGGTGCTGTTCGATCGCATCTCGATGCGCCCGGGCAAGGCCATTACGTTTGGTTTGCTCGGCGGCAAGCCGTATTTGGGGCTTTCGGGCAATCCCGCGGCGGCGTATGTAGGCTTTGAGATGCTCGCCCGTCCGGCGATTCGCAAGATGCGCGGCTTTGCCGAGGGCGTGCGTCCCGTGCAGCAGGCGACGCTCACGCACGGCGTGAAAAAGCGCCAGGACCGACGCTTCTTCGATCGCGCCACGGTTTTGCGCGACCCCGAGACCGGTGAGCTGTTGGTGACCGAGGCCAAGACGCAGAATTCGGCGCTGCTCGGCACGATGCAGCGGTCCAACTGCCTGCTGCGCATTGACGAAGGACCGTGCGAGCTCAAGGCGGGAGATGCCGTGGACGTTGTTCGCGTCGACCTGCCCGAGGGCGCCGTGTTGTAGGAGGAATGCTATGGAGCTGAAGATTTCGATTGTGACGTGCTCGGATACGCGCGATCTTGCCCAGGACGAGGCGGGTGCTGCGCTCGAGGAACTCATCGTGGCGCAGGGCTGGACGGTCGCCTCACATGTGGTCGTGCGCGACGACGTCAGCGAGATTGGTGATGCCATTGCGGAAGCCGCCGATGAGTGCCACGCCAATGTCGTGCTTACCTGCGGCGGCACGGGGCTTTCGATGCGCGATGTGACGCCCGAGGCGACGCGTGCCGTCTGCGAGCGCGATGTGCCGGGCATTGCAGAGGCAATCCGTGCGTACTCGATGACCAAGACGCGCCGCGCTATGCTCTCGCGTGCTATTTGCATGCAACGAGGTCATACACTTGTCGTAAACTTTCCCGGTTCCACGAAGGCCGCCCGCGAAAGCTGGGAGGCCATAGCGGACCAGCTGGAGCACGCGGCTCAGATGACAGCGGGCGGCGGACATACCAACTAAGCTATTTACCTGCGGTGGGGCGACCTTATCGGTCGCTCCGCTTTTGTTTTCCGCCGAATCGACGCCGAGGTGTACGGTAACTCGAAACTATATTCTCAGGCGAGAATAATTTCTCACTAACATTATTCGCGCAAAAGTATAATCTGATTGCAGATTAAAGCCCGCGGTGGGGTACCCGGGCACAAGGTCCGAAAGGGTTGAATATGTTCGATATGGTTTCTCGCCGCGGATTCGTCTCGCTTTCTGCTGTCGCCGCTGCCGGCCTTGGTCTTGCTGGCTGCTCGGGCAGCAAGACGTCCGAGCCGGCCGGATCCGATGCCGGTTCTGCTAAGGCATCTTCCAAGAAGGCTGTCGAGCTGCAGGTCTTTGCCGCCAACTCGCTCGAGAAGGCTCTGCCCGAGGTTCAGGAGCTCTACACAGAGCAGACCGGCACCACGTTTGCAGACACGCAGTTTAAGGCCTCCGGCGACCTTGTCGAGCAGATGCGCGCCGGTGCCGCCGTCGACGTGCTCATTACCGCTTCCAAGGGCACCATGGATGACGCTGAGACCGCCGAGCTCGTCGACGTCGATACGCGTGAGGACATGTTCGTCAACGACCTCGTGATCATTCGCGCCGAGGGCTCCGACACCAAGGTCGAGGCCATCGCCGACGTCGCGAATCTGGACGGCAAGATCGCCATTGGCGACGCTAAGACTGTTCCCGCTGGCAAGTATGCCAACCAGGCCCTGGCCTCCGTGGGCCTCTACACCGGCACCGAGGGCGACGACGGCGAGTATGCGCCCGAGATCGCCGATAAGGTTGCCCTGGCCGATAAGGTGGGCACCGCCGCCGCCTATGTGTCCACAGGCGACTGCGTGGCCGGTTTTGTCTACAGCTCCGATATCTTCCGTTACGACGGCATCGAGGAAGCCTTCGTGTGCCCCGAGGATTCGCACAAGCCCATCGTGTACCCGGGTGCTGTCGCCGATGGCTCCGAGCACGCCGACGAGGCCAAGGCATTTATCGACTTTTGTCTGTCCAACAAGAAGGCCCAGAAGATTTGGGCCAAATACGGCTTTGAGCTTTCCGCGTAGTGCGGCTTGGCGCGATAATTCCATCGTTTTGTGTTTCACTCCGTCCTCGTATTCGCTTGGAGCTTTTCGTGCTTAATAGATTCCGCATGCTTGTCGACTGTGCTTTGATCTTCGCGCTTTGCTGGGTGCCGGGGTTTGCGTTTGCTGGGGACACTGAGGACGGGGCCCAGGTTGCTGCGACCGCTCATGGGCTTTCCTATGGGATCGAGGGTTTTGAGCGGTTGGCCAAGGGGACCGCCCGTACCATGGAGGGCCAGCCTGAAGGCTACCGGTTTCCCGTTGACGAGGACGTGGACCTTGTAGTGGCGCCTGCTGCCGATCGCGTTGTGGTGTGGATATCGCCCAAGGCGGTCGAGAAGTATGGATTGGATCCGCAGGACAACGAGTGCGTATCGGGTCTCAAGGCCCTCGTCTGTAAGCTCGACGGCGCAAACTGCATGGGGGGTGCGCAGTTAGGGGACGTGGATCTTCCTTGGTATGTCACGGCGGAAACAACGTTTGATGCCGGTGGGTATACCTATGGCTTTGACGAGCGCGGTGCGGATGGGGACCGCTATGTGGTGATTGCATCAGCCTCGGGTGATGCCAAGGGCGGCGCGCGTTGGCTTGATAGCGCTCAAATGGTAGAGGCATCGTCTGTCGTATTGCGGGATGAGCAGGCCCCCTTGACCTCTCTGTCCTCCTTTTTGGGCGACATCGACTATCGCCCGTTTTGGGTGTCCATAAAAACGAGCGGCCTTGCCC
>DXZV01000096.1:0-2158 GCA_019419485.1 Collinsella sp. | reverse complement strand
CCTCATGCTGTTTGGCCGCTCGACCGGGGTGGGCCAGTGGCTCATCGCGCACGGCATCTCGATTGTCTTTACGTGGCCTGCGGCGGTCATTTCGGCCGTCGTTGTGTCGTTTCCGCTGGTCTACCGCACGGCGCTCGGAGCCTTCGAGAGCCTCGACACGCAGATGCTCGACGCCGCGCGCACGCTCGGGTGGTCCGAACGTCGCATCTTCACCAAGCTTATGATGCCGCTTGGTTGGCCCTCAATCGCGGCGGGCACGGTGCTCGCCTTCGCTCGTGCGATGGGCGAGTTTGGCTGCACCCTGTTCTTTGCGGGCAACTACGCCGGCATTACGCAGACCATTCCCATCGCCATCTACTTTGAGTGGATGGGCGGCAACACGTCGGTGGCCCTCTTTTGGGTCGTCGTCGTGATCGTGTTTAGTTTTTTGGTCATTCTGTTCATTAACATGTACACCGCGCATTCGCAAAAGTATCGCGAGCGGGGCCTTTCCCGTGCGGAGCGCAAGCAGGGCATGCAGCTGGGCGGCCAGACCGATTCGCTTGACCCGGTGGGCGGTGATGCCTTGCGTATCGATCGCGAGGCGCTGGCCGAGCTTATGCGCGATGGCGCGGTCGCAAAGGGAGGTCGATAAGCCATGTCGCTCGTTCTGGATATCAAAAAGCGCTATCCGGGCTTTACCCTCGACATTCAGCTCGATGCCGGCGAGGAGCGTGTGGCGCTGCTGGGCGCCTCGGGTTGCGGCAAGAGCTGCACGTTGCGCTGCATTGCCGGCGTGGAGACACCCGACGAGGGCAAGATCGTAGTCAACGGCGTGACCTTTTTTGACTCGGCGGCGGGTATCAACCTGTCGCCCCAGGAGCGAAAATGCGCCCTGCTGTTCCAAAACTATCAGCTCTTTCCCAACATGACGGTGGCCGATAACGTATGCGCCGGTGTAAAGGACGTGGGCGACGCCGCCGCGCGCAAAAAGCTCGCCGAGCGTTATCTGGGCATTTTCGGTCTGGCCGACTTTGTCGACCGCTACCCCGTGCGCCTCTCGGGCGGTCAGCAGCAACGCGTGGCGCTTGCGCGCATGGTGGCGGCGCATCCGGGCATCTTTATGTTCGATGAGCCCATGAGCGCGCTCGACGCGTATCTCAAGAGCGCGCTTGAGCAAAACATGCTCGATCTGTTCGATGTATGCAACCGAACCGTGCTCTACGTGAGCCACGACATCGACGAAGCATGCCGCCTGTGCGAGCGTATCTGCGTGATGCATGACGGGCATGTTGAGGAGATCGGCTCCGTCGAGGACGTGGTCCGCCGTCCGCAGACGCTGGCGGCGCTGCGCCTGACGGGCTGCAAGAACACAAGCCGGGCGCGCAAGATCGGCGACGAAGAAGTTGAGGCCCTCGACTGGGGCATGACCTTTAACGTGGGTCGCGAGGTTCCCGATAATGTGGCGTACCTGGGCATTCGCGCAAGCTACTTCCATGTTGACAATCGTGCGGAGCGGGGTCGCAACAGCTATGATTTGCACGTGGCCCGAGTGAGCGATTCACGCTTTGAGCGCCTGGTGCTGTTGGACGTGCCACGTACTGATGCGCCCACGCGCCTGCAGTGGAAGGTCAACAAAGTGGGCATGCCTGTCGACGAGCTGCCGCAAGCAGGCGAGACGCTGCGCATGCATTTTGATGCCAGCAGGATCCATTTGGTTTGTCGATAATGTGACAAAGGGACAGTCCCTTTGTCACATGTGAGGGAGGATGCCGAGGTTGGCATTGGTATTGACATCGGTTCGACGGCCGCGAAGGCCGCGGTGGTGAAAAACGGATGGCGCCATTGCGTGGACCTGTGTCATGCCGTCGGGCTGGCCGTCGGTCGATGCGGCCATTCGCGCACTGGCGCTCGCGTAGAGGGCTTGCGATAAGTCACCCGCTCTCGGCGCCGCCATGCGTATACTGGGAGGAACTGATTGACCTATGAGAGGAGGAATCGATGGCTGATGAACTCGTGAAGCTCACGCAGATGACCGCTGCCTCTGGTTGAGCCGCTAAGTTGGCTCCTGGAGCCCTCGCCCAGGTCCTGGGCGACTTACCCAATGTGCATAACGACAACCTGCTCGTGGGGTTCGATACCTCCGACGATGCGAGTGTCTTCCGTGTGGGCGAAAACC
>DXZV01000095.1 GCA_019419485.1 Collinsella sp. | reverse complement strand
AGCCACCCCCACGCCCGAGGCCATCTCCGCCACGGCACAAACCGGCTACGCCCACTCCGCCACCGCAACCCAAAACGGCGTCACCTTCACCGTCTCGTGGAACGACGCCCCCGCGGGCACCGCGACGACCTTCCACGTAACCCAGGCCAACGGCTCGTCCCAGGCCAAAGCGCGCATGGACGTGCCCACCTATTGGGACGGCGGCAGCCAGGAAAGCGTCTGCGACCCGTCGCGCCAGGCATGGGCCAGCTACTACAGCCTTCGGGCCCGCGCTCGCGATCGGGCCCAAAGAATCCACGTGGGACCACAATTCACTTGCATGGAGCTAGCGAAGGTGCCTATCCCAAATCAGAAATGGTAAAACCAGCAGCAGCGCGATGCAGAGGGGCGCGGCCAGCAGAGTGACCACGCCCGAGTTGATGCGCTCGCGAATTTCTTGGGGGCTCAAGAGATGAGCTCGTTCACGCGCTTTTGCACAGACGCATAGAGGCTTCCGAGCTTCTTTGAATAGCCGGCGCGCCCCTGCTATGCGTCATACACGTTGCAATTGCCCCTACCTAGAAAGTGTATGGCACTTCGGTCAATCGCCGTTACGCTTTGGCCTACCTAGAACCGCAATCACGACGTTAACAAACACAAGCGCTGTTCCCAGCAGGAATAGCGCCAGGGAGGCGGCGATCCAGTTGCCGTCGGCGGTCTTGGGGAGCGTGACGGTGGAGACGCCAGCAGTCTTGGCCTTGGATGGCGTGGACGCCATGGTCTTGGTCACGGTCGTTTTGGTTGTCGTGATTGTCTTGGGCGTCGCAGCCGCGGGCTTTAGGACGGGATCCGTCGCGGACCCGGCACCGGGCCGCTCAACGGCAGGACCGGCACCGCCGGCCGGCTCGCCCGCGCCGCCGGGCACCTCGCGCCCGTCGGTCTCCCCCGGCGGCGCCGTGGCGCCCTGGGGCTCGATCACCACATGCGGCGCCATGTCGCCGGAAGCATTCGCCACGCCGCCGGCACCGAAGGCCCCTCCCGCAGGCGCCACGAACCGCGCAGACACAAGCGACCCGCCCGTGCACGCAACACCGCCGTCGGCACCGGTCGCATCGAGCCACGAGGCATCGACGGAAAGCCGACAGCCGGCCGCGCCAGCGCCAAGGCCCGCATCCTGCAGATACACGCCGTAGGCGCGCACGCCCGCTCCGGACCCGGCGCCCGCGGCAACGATGCGCCCGCCGCCGCGCACGGCCATGTCGCCTGCGATCACGCCGGCGAACGCCTCGTCCGTAATATCGGCCCCGTCCGCCCGGACATCGACGGTGCAGCCGTCCACCACGAGCGCCTGCGAAACGTGGATCCCGCACTGCGAGGACGTGGCCGTCAAGGTCCCGGTGCCGCGAAGCGTCAGGTTGCCCCACACCTCCATACCGCACAGCGTGATGTCCGCATCGGGCGCATGCGACTCCGTCACGGAGTTTTGCCCGGCAAGCGTCAGCACCAGGTCGCCCTCGGCGCCGATGGCCCCACCCGCGTAGCCGTCAAGCTCCAGGTGGTCGGCATCGGTCCAGGCCCAGCCGGGGCCCGACGCGCCCGGCTCGCAGTACGTCGCGCCCGCGATGATGAGGCTCTCCGCGCCCGCGGCATAAGAAGGCCCGCCCAGCAAAACGCATAGGCAGGCCATGGCAGCGATCGCGATGTGATGACGGCTGGTGTGGGACTTGGCAGCAAACATACCCGCTCCGATCTTCGCAGGAGCCAATAGAATGTGCACCAGAAAATGCCCTGGTAGCAGCAGTTATTAGTTTAGCGAGATCGATGCGGGGGCAAAGATAAATCGCGTGGGTAATGTCGACAATTAGGTGTAAATCGTTTTGCCAGTCGGTGAAAGGAGGAATGCAGGGTTATGCGTTAAGACGCGCTATCTTTGACACTCACGTTGCATATAGCTTCTGGGAATCTACTACCCGTTCCAGTTTGCTTCACCTTCCGCTCGCATCAGAGCGCGCCAAAGCTCACTGAGTCGCTAACTCGCTGTAATTAGCGAAGACGATCCCCCCCCCTCTATCCTGGATAAGACATGTAAAACCGTTTTTATTATTCAGACCCTGTTGTTTATATATTCGTCTGTTGCCCCATCTCGAGAAATGATTTTGCATGGGTGCCCAATCACAATCGAATGGCTTGGTACGTCGCAGTTAACATAAGTGTTCGGTGCAACGAGAACGTCGTTGCCTAAACGAACGCCACCAACAATAGTTGAGTTGACACCAAGCCAAACGCAATCGCCAAGAACAGGCGCACCTTTTCGTTTGCCGCGGTTTTCCCGACCAATTGTCACACCTTTGTGCATATTGCAGTTGCGACCGATAACGGCATTCGGGTTTACCGTAATGCCAAAAGCGTGACCCAGATACAAGCCTTCGCCAATCGAGGTGGCAGGCGCGATCTCGAGACCATATTTGCAAGCCATCCTCTTTCGAAAAAGATGCCATAAAGGATTGTGCGAATTCTGGCACTTTCGAAGTAGCCAAACAAACCTCAAAGCATGGTTTGAGAGAATAGACCCCCCCCCAAAGCGAATACGGTCACTGCTGTATACATTCGACATTGCTATCACCCAGCTAATTCCCGTAGAACTCGCGATACCACTTCGCGAATTCACGAAGACCGTCCTCGAGCGGCGTTGCGGGTTTGTAACCAAAATCGCGCTCCAAGGCGCCAGTATCCGCATAGGTTACAGGCACGTCACCAGGCTGCATAGGAACGAGCTGCTTATGCGCCTCGAAATCGTAATCGGCGGGGAGCACGCCCTCCTCAACCAGCACACGCTGCAGCGTATCAACGAAGATCAGCAAGTTCTCGGGATTCGAATTGCCGATGTTATACACGCGATGAGCGGCCATTGGCAAACCATCAACACCGATCTTGACCTCAGGAGCGCCGTCCATGACCCTGCGCACGCCCTCCACAATATCGTCCACGTACGTAAAGTCGCGCTTACAATCGCCCATGTTGAAAATCTTAATCGTATCGCCACGACGCAACTTCTCGGTGAAGCCGAAGTATGCCATGTCGGGCCTTCCCATGGGCCCATACACCGTAAAGAAGCGCAGGCCCGTGGCTGGGATGGAGTAAAGCTTGGAGTAGGCCGCGGCCATTAGCTCGTTGGACTTCTTTGTGGCGGCGTACAGGCTCACCGGAGAGTCTACACGGTCGTCCTCCGAGAAAGGCACTTTCTCGTTGCCGCCGTAGACGGAGGAAGAGCTCGCGTAGACAAGATGCTTCACCGGGTGGCGCCTGCAAGCCTCCAATATATTGAAGAACCCTACCAGGTTGCTGTCTATGTAGGCCTTGGGGTTCTCGATGGAGTATCGCACACCGGCCTGGGCGGCCAAGTTCACCACAACGTCGAAGCCGTTCTCAGCGAACAGGCGCTCTATCAACGCGGCATCGCACAGGTCGCCGCGCACGAAGGCGAAACGCCCCGCCTTGTCCACCTCCGCCAGCATTCGCAGGCGAGCCTCCTTGATGCCAGGGTCGTAGTAGCTGTTCACGTTGTCCAGACCGATGATCGCGTCGTCGGTGGTTTCGAGCAGCCGCTTCACCAGAAACGCCCCGATGAAGCCGGCGGCGCCAGTGACGAGGACTTTTCTATCCTGCATATATACCCCACTCTTTCGTTTTAAGGAAGTCCTGAGATGGAACTCCCAACAAGTTAATTACAGACCTCAAAACGTTTTAAAGCCGCCGCCCTTGACCAGCTTCAGCAGCACCCTCCTACTCTTGGGCAAAGCAAAGCAAATCGCGAAATAGACAACGACGCACCCTACAATGTCCAACCCGACGCCAAGCCAGTTGCTAGATGCGAGTCCATACGTCACCCATGCAAATGCGCACATCATCGATGTGCAGAAAATGGGCTCCTTGAGCGACAACATAGTGCGCCCAAACGAAAGGCCAACCACGAAATATGTGACCACTTGGTTGATAGCAATCAAAAGGATTCTCAATCCCGCATCAGCCCACACGACGGCATCGAACCCTTGCATAGCCGCCACGGTCATAAGCGGCGTCATCAACACGAGGTACATCACCTGCACAAGCGTAGACACGCGCGGTTTACCAAGAGAGCGATACATCTCGCTGCTGTAGTATGAGAGCAGCACCATCGGCCCCTGCACCAGCCCATACAACCCGAACATGAGCGTCGCCTCGCCCCACTGATCGCCGAGCAACAGGGCCACCAAAGGCTCGCGGAATACGAAGATACCCGCAGACAACGGCAACAGGAACAATGCCACCATGAACTGGAAGCGTCGCAGATAAGCAACGTATTCTTCCCGATCAAACTGAAGGCGCGAAAGTGACGAGAACAAGATGGGCGTCGTAGCGTTCGTGATAATCCCGAAGCACCCGCTCACAAAGGTGACTGGCGTCTTGTAATATCCCAACTCAGCCGCACCCAGGAAATGCCCCACGATAAAGGTGCCCGCCCAAGAGGAAAGCCATATGGTGAACGACTCCAAAAGCGTCCATCCGCTGAATGAGAACATAGCCTTCAGCATGTTGAAGGAGTAGAAAAAACGCGGCTTCCACTCAGACAGCAGAGTCAGCCCCACTGCATTTACAATATTCGCCGCCAAAGTGCCAACGATAAGTGACCAGTAACCAAATCCCATAAACGCCAGTACAAGCGTCGAGCCGAAGTTAAGTAAGGTCGACGTCAGTCTCACCGGCATAAGCGACTTGAAATCGAGATTACGGTGGAACAACGCCATCTGAATGCTCGAAAACGACGTCAACGGGAGAGAGAGGCAGGCCACGGCCAAGGGAAAGCCCAGCGACGGATTGCCCACGAAGGTGGCCACCGGATCGTTGAATATGGCAATGAGACACCACAGGACCACCGATATGCCGAAGTTCGTCCAAAAGGCCACGTTAGCGTTGGCATGCAGGTCTTTTTTGTCTCGGAAGCTGTGTTGCACCAGGTACTTCTGGAACCCGGCGTCCGCGAACATGTCGGCAAAGCTCACTACCATGGTGACGGTCGCCACCATGCCAAACGCCTCTGGCGCCAGCAGCCTCGCTAAGACGAGCTGCGAGATAGGCGAGATGATTTTGGCGATAATCTCGGTTGCCAGAGACCACTTTGCCGCGCTTGCCGACCTCGCCCGGAGGTCTTTTGTGTCGGACATACTAAACCTCCATGAAGAAACGCCGGAGCGCGCTTACTGGCTGATTATCCATGCGCACGCACTGAATGCAGCTTTCGTTTGCCATCATTCCTCGTTTTCACGTTGGGGCAAAGAAACCATTTGCCCCAACGTCCTCTCCGCCTCAGCGGGGCTGAAAGGCGTAAACCCGCCCCACGGGTAGAAAGTCAGCTCGCCGACGAGAACGCGCCCCTTGCAGATGAAGAGGTCGACCCTCAAGAAAGGTACACCGTCACTCAGTTTCCTTGATAGCTCGAGCATCTCGCTGAGCTGCTCCGGGGCAGGGATCGTCTCTTCGGAACTCGCGTATCCCATCGCCAAAGGCAGCAGATTCCACTCAGTGTCGTAGAAATCGTTGTACCTCTTCTCAGAATCGTTCTTGTCCCCGTGGCAATAAGAAATCAGCCGGGGTTCCCCGTCAAAGCAGAAGAAGTCGAACTCGTCGATGCCTTCCCAGTTATCGTCTTCATCACGGGCATTATCGCCCTCGCTCTCCAAGAACTCCTCGGCGAACACGACGGGCTTCACGTTCTTGTAAGGCCATTCCCTGCACCCGTAAAAATAATTCTGCTTCAAATGACCCCGAAAAAAGTCCTTGGCACTGTTGAGATCGAAGTGTCCCTTGTCAGTGCAGATGAGCACGCCGCCGCAGTCGTGATTCGTTTTGAGTACGAACTTCTCCGGTAGCCCACTCACATCGATGTCATCAGCGGAATTCCAGGCGCCCAACGTCTTGACCACGTGCTCGGAGCCCACACGCGAGGCAATGAGGTCCTTAGCGCGGTACTTGTCGACCATGGTCGTGTACGCAGGGTTGTGATCGTTAAGCTTCAGCCACTGCATCTTCTCAGTGAAGGTCACCGGCGAGTCTATGCTAGGCCACATGCCCAACTTGGCGCGATGCATCAATCGAAGGTGCGTCCTGTCGGAAACCCATTTCGTTAGACCCTTCGACGTAAAGGCACAGTAGGCCATCCACGGGTCACTTAGGTATTTTTTAATTTTGCTTTCCATATATACAATTTCCTTAAGTCCGAGCTTAAACAAAGCGTTTTACTTTTTAATTCTCTGCGCTACACATGGAACAAGCCCTGGGCGTATGCAAACCACCAACGTAGACTTTGCTCGTATATGCCCGAAACGGTTTCGGGCACTATTTACCCCATCCAGACGAACGAATAAGACTCGATACCAAGCCCGGTATGAAGCAGATAGGCATAAAAGGCGTAGAAAAGGAACCAGACAACTAGAAAACAGCCAAGACAAAAACGGGCTTTTATTTTCCGAGCGTCCTTCACGAAGCCTCCGAAAATCACGGGGCCTAATACGGTGAAGTAATAGGCTATGCGGCCGGCGTTGGCAATCACATAAGAGGACGCCGAAGCCAAAATGCCTAAAGCGTAAAACACGAGCGGCATCCGGTTGGCTTTGAGCCGCGACGTTCCGTCGCTCTCAACCGGGGCAACATTCGCAGTTTCGCGGCTGACGAAATATGCGATCGCGAGGACGGTCGCCTGCGCAAAAACCATCAACCCGATGCTCGATTCGTTCAC
>DXZV01000094.1 GCA_019419485.1 Collinsella sp. | reverse complement strand
CGAGCGGGGGCTCCTGTCGTTTCCGTGCCCCTGGATTGGGTCATAGTGTCTGTTGTGGGCTCAACATAGGGCGCTGTCCTTGTTGGGCCGTTTGCGCCCGGGGCGTTACCCGAGCACGCGTACGGGCCCCAAGAGACCGCTGGGCTCGGAGGGCTCGGTCATGCCGAACACGTCGGGGACGGCATGGTCGAGGGTGTTGATGATATCGATCGCAAGCGCGTGCTCGCCGGCCAAAAGCGCGCCGGCCTCAAAGCAGTAAGGCGGACAGATGCGCGTGCCGAGGGATTTGCCGTCGAGGGTGACGGTTGCGGTCTCAAAGACCTCGCCAAGGTCGATGACGGTGCGGGTGGCCGCTTCGCCCAGGACAAAGGAAGCCTGGTAGCGGAATGTGCCGGCCTTGCCGGGGAACTCCGCCGAGGAAAGGTCGTGCAGGTCTGCAAGCTCAACAGACTCGCCAAAGGCATCGGTGCCAGGGGCAGAGAAGGCAACCGCCCAGGGCCCGTCGACGCATGTGGCTTCGTCTTCGGCGGTTGCCACAGCAACGGAACCTGTAGCCCCAAGGACCACGATGCAGCTCTCGTAGGGAGCCAGCTCGAGCGTGCCGTCAAAGGCGGCGGGCTCGGTGCCGTTGAGCAGATCGAGGCGCGCGCCTGCAACGGGTGTGCCGTCGGCAAGCGCAATCTGAGTGGAGATACCCTGCTCGGGATGCTCGTTGACGAGCATCAGATAGGTCTCGCCCGCCCGCTCGTAGCGCAGTGCGCGCAGCCAGGGCTGGGGCTCGGCGCAAACCACGGTCTGCATGCCGGTGTTGGCAAGTGTGTCTGCGAGCTCGGTGGTCGCCAGGAGCTTGATGCCGGCGACCGCGGCTGCATCCAGGGAGGCAAAGCCCTCGCGACTTGCAGTGTCACCGTCGTAGCGCTTGTTCGGCAACTCATCCAGCGCGTACACGGCAACACCTGCGGCTGCGGCACGCGCGGCAAAGTCGAGCACGGCTTCGCCGACAAACTCGGCTCCGGGCATCACCAGGCAGCGGTATGCCTGGCCGTTCACGCTAAAGCCGCTACCGTCTGCGGCAATTTCAACGGCATAGCGCCCTGCGTCCTCAAATGCCTCTGCCGGCACGATGTCAAAGTCGACCTGCGCGCGCATAAGCTCGGAGGCGGCATGCTGCATAAAGTTCGCCTCGCCTGCCCACTCGGCGTCCGCATGGTAGAGAAGCGCCACCGGGGTCGTTGCGCGCCCGCCGCTCAGCAGGCTCGCCGTACGGTTCATGTAGCTCATAAGCTGCCCAAAGTGTGCAAACTGGGGGTTTTGGCCATGCGCATAGAAATGCGGCGGGCAGTCCCAGTCGGGGAAGGCGGCCATGCTAAAGGCATGCGGCACAAACCAATTGACGCCGCGCACCAAAAAATGATCGGCGATCCACTTCATCTCGCGTAGGCCTTCGTGCCATCCAAATGCGCCAAAGACCTCGGCCATGCAGCGCCCCTGCTTTTTGGGGTCGAGGTGTGCTGCCGAGGAGCCCAGCTTGGGCAGCACGTAGTTATAGAACTCGAGGTCCCACACGCCGCGTCCGTAGCTGTGAAGGCCGCGGTCCATGCCGGGTACCAGCTGGTTGATCACGATGTCGACGCCCGCCATGTCCTGACCGCCCACGGCGCGGAAGTAGTGCCCGGCGCCCACGCCCAGGCGCGCGTGGCAGTCCTTGTCCTCGATAACGTGGCCGATGTACTGCACGCCGCGCGCGCGGCACCAGTCTCCGAGCTGGTCGCAGAAGCACTCCTTATAGAGGGTGCTCGCGATGTCCATATAGACGTGGCGTACGTGCGCGCCGGCCGGCTCGCGGTCCCACAGGTGCGGGAGCTCGGCCAGGTAGCGCTCGCCCAGTGCCGCGCGCAGGCGACGCTCAAGCTCGGCCGACCAGGGTAGGGGCGCGGTGGCCTTGCCGATGAGCGTGTCCGAGATGCCATCGGGGCCCGTGGTGCCCTTCTCGTTGGCAAATCCGGGCTCATCGGAGAAA
Organism: Collinsella sp.; assembly: GCA_019419485.1. Lineage (GTDB taxonomy): Bacteria > Actinomycetota > Coriobacteriia > Coriobacteriales > Coriobacteriaceae > Collinsella. The sequence goes on along the minus strand of DXZV01000094.1, from coordinate 4,920 downwards.
AAGCCCAAGATGGTCTTGCCAAACTCATCGCCCAGATGCTCAAAATGCGGCTCGTAGACAGCATCGATGAGCTGCGCCACCGAGGCGCGGTCGACCATATTGATGTAGTCCTCGTTGTAGGAGGTCTTGCCGCTCGTGAACATCACGCATGCCTGCGTGAGGCCCGCAGGTGCATCGAAGACCAGGCGGCTGGGGTTGCCGTCTGCATCGTCGATTACTCGGTAAGCGACGTCGACGGGGCTGCCGTCCTGCATAAATGTCACGCCGTAGAAGCGCTCCGTTTTGTCGAGCATGTTGGCGAGCACGATGCTCGCGGCGGACGTGGGGCCCACGATGTCGAACGTGCGGTGCGTGAGCACGATCTTGCGGAGCTCGGGCACGGCCTCCTTGACGGCGCCGTTGGCAAAGCCCGTGGGGAAGTGCGCGTCGTCCAAGATCCAGAGCTTAAGGCCCAGCTGCCTGCACTCGTCAATGACAAAGCGCAAGTCGCGCCACCAGCCCTCGCCGCAAAAATCGGGGTGTGGGCGGCTTTCGAGACAGACCTCGTGGATGTCGGCGCCGGCGATCTTTTCCAGATACTCGGCAATGGTCTTATGGCTCTCGCCCTTCATCCACAAAAACGGAAGCACGTGGTTGTCGTATGTGCCCTCGAGCACCTGCTGATAGTACGCGGTCATGGATCCTCCTTGGCTCGATCGATCTGCTGCATAGCACAGATTATGGACGCGTCGGCGCGTTCTGCTAATATCTGAATCACGACGAACTATGACCAAATCAACGATTGGCAAGCCATGGAGATCGACGAGCTCGAGCGTAGGCTCAACGAACTGAGCGCCAGTGAGATCGCTTATAAAGACGGAATGGCATTTGATTGGTCGATTATGACCGAGCATGTCGAAATCGACGGATGCCCAGTGCGCAAGATTGGCCAGCCAGGGTTTGCCTATGCCCAGCCCGGCATGCCGCGTGGCCTGACGATAAGGAAAAACTCGCGCTTTAATGCAGTTCCCGAGCACGTGCATGATTACGTGGAGCTGAGCTATGTGTATCGCGGACGCTGCCCGCAGACGGTGGCGGGGGAGAGGCTCGAGCTGGGCCGCAACGAGGTGCTTTTGCTCGACGCCCTCTGCCCGCATGCCGTGGCGGCGCTTGGTGAGGACGACATCATGCTGAGCATGACCGTTTCACGCTCTTTTTTGCGCCGGAGTCTCGAGTCGAGCCTCTCGCGCGAGAGCGCGGTCTCGCGGTTTTTGTTCAACGCGCTCAACAGCGAGACGGACCATCGGGGCCATGTCCGTTTTCATTGCGGCGAGAGCCGTCGGATTCGGCGCTACATGCAGGAGATGCTCTGCGAGCTGTACGACCCGAGCCCCAACGGTCCCGAGATCGTCTTGCGTCTGTTTCAGCTGTTTTTGGCCGAGCTCATGGATTGCTACGAGCGCGAGCTGGTGCGCGGCGCGGCGGACGGCGCAGCGGGGCCCACTGCCCTGGTGACGGGAATGCTTGGCTATATCGATCGCGAATTCGCTGCATGCTCCCTCGAGGGGATGGCGGCGGAGTTTGGCTTGAGCCCTAATTATGCGACGGCGCTCCTCAAGCGGCATGTGGGCAAGACCTTTAGGCAGCTTGTGCAGGAGCGACGCCTGGTACGTGCGGCCGAGCTTCTGCGCGGCGGCGCCACGGCCGGGGCGGCTGCGCATGCGGTGGGCTATGAAAACATGAGCTTCTTCTACCGTAAGTTTCACGACAAGTATGGCTGCACCCCCGCGGCATACCGCCGGTAAGCGCGGGGCGGATTGTCTTCGCTCCTTCGGTGTCAAAAAGTTTCAGCTGCAGCGCTGTTGCAGCGCGCGTCTGCGAAAAGAAGTGTCGGGTTTGGCACCCCTGCCCCTGCCTGTCGCGTGCGTGGGCGATACTCGGCCTATCGACCCGCAATGCAAAGGAGATGCTCATGGCAAACATCAAGTTCCCCGAGGGTTTCTATTGGGGCGGCGCCACGGCCGCCAATCAGTTTGAGGGCGCTTGGAACGTTGACGGCCGCGGTCCGTCGGTCGACGACCACTTCTTGGGTGGCAGCTACAAGGAGCCGCGCCAGATTACGATCGACATCGACCCTAACCGCTTCTACCCCAACCATGACGGTATCGACTTTTACCATCACTACGAGGAGGACATCGCGCTGTTCGCCGAGATGGGCTTTACCATGTTCCGCATGTCCATCTCTTGGAGCCGCATCTTCCCCAACGGTGACGACGCCGAGCCCAACGAGGCCGGCCTCGCCTTCTACGACCGCGTCTTCGACTGCCTGCGCGCTCACAATATCGAGCCGCTCGTGACCCTGTCGCACTACGAGATGCCCTATCACCTGGTCGAGAAATACAACGGCTGGGCGAGCCGCGAGCTCATCGGCTTCTTTGAGAAGTACTGCCAGACCGTCTTCGACCGCTATCAGGACAAGGTCAAGTTCTGGCTCACCTTCAACGAGATCAACTGCGGCACTCAGGACATGGGCAACCTCTTTGAGACCAGCATGATTCAGGGCTTTGAGGGCCCGGCTTCGGCGGTCCATGCTACGCCGCAGGCTCGTATGCAGGCGCTGCATCACCAGTTTGTCGCCAGCGGCCGCGTCGTGCGCTATGCCCACGAGCATTACCCGCAGTTTAAGATGGGCAACATGGACTGCTTCATCCTTTCCTATGCCGCCACGTGCGATCCGGCCGACGTGTTCGCCGCGCAGCAGGAGATGAATACCATGAACTGGTACTGCTCCGACGTGCAGGTGCGCGGCAAGTATCCGTTCTATGCCAAGCGCTTCTGGGCCGAGAACGATGTCGAGCTTGTGATGGAGGACGGCGACCTGCAGGATATCGCCGACGGCAAGGTCGATTTCTACACCTTTAGCTACTACATGTCCGGCACCGTGGGCACCCACAAGGATCACGAGATGACCGAGGGCAACATGACCTTTGGCGGCAAGAATCCCTATCTGGAGTCCACCGACTGGGGCTGGCAGATCGATCCGCTGGGTCTGCGCATCGCCCTCAACGAGATTTACGCCCGCTACGAGATTCCGCTGATGGTGGTCGAGAACGGCATGGGCGCCTACGATGAGGTCGAGGAGGACGGTTCCATCCACGACCCGTACCGCATCGCCTACTTGCAGAGCCACATCAAGGCCATGGGCGAGGCCATTGCCGACGGCGTCGACCTGATCGCCTACACCTGGTGGGGTCCCATCGACCTGGTGTCCGCCGGCACCGGCGAGATGCGCAAGCGCTATGGCTTCATCCACGTCGATAAGTACGACGACGGCACCGGTACCTACGAGCGCCGCCGCAAGGACAGCTTCTACGCCTACCAGAAGATCATCAAGTCCAACGGTGCCGAGGGCCTGGATTAATCGACAATATGAGTGCCACCGGGAAAAAGCGTTGGGATGGGCTCGCGATTCGAGCCCCCACCTTAGCATTTGAACCATTTGGCACTATAATCACCATAGGCATGCGCATAACGTTGCGCTTAATCAAGAGGAGAAAACGTATGGGTCTGTTTGACATGTTCAAGAAGAAGGCTGAGCCCGCGGCTGCCGCTGCTCCGTCCTCCATCTCTGCTTCTGCCGGCGCCGACGTGCTGTGCTCGCCCGTCAAGGGCAAGGTCATCAAGATGGCCGACGTGCCCGATCCCGTCTTTGGCGGCGAGGTCCTGGGCAAGGGCTGCGCCGTGTGGCCCGAGGACGATCTGGTCTACGCTCCCTGCGACGGCAAGGTGACCGTCACCATGGGCCACGCCGTGGGTCTGCAGTCCGATAGCGGCATCGAGGTTCTGGTGCATGTTGGCGTCGATACCGTCAACATGAACGGTGATGGCTTCGAGGGCTTCGTCAAGGCCGACGACGTTGTGAAGGCTGGCCAGCCCATACTCAAGATCGACCGCGCCAAGATCGCCGCTGCCGGTTACAAGGACTGCGTCGTCGTGGCCGTGTCCAACACCGCCGAGTTTGCCGATGTCGAACTCGCCGTCGAGGCCGACTCCGCTGTCGCCGCCGGTGACGCCATCGTTAAGGTCGTCCGCAAGTAAACTGCGGCATCCAAAGGATGTGCAAGGGTGGTCGGGTTTTCCGGCCACCTTTTTTATTGCACCGCGGGGAAGCGTTTTATTGCACGTTGGGCGGGCTTGCAAACCGTTCGGACGCTAAAACGAACCGACCGCGCCTTCGCGTTGCCGAGGGCGTTCATAAGTGGATAGTATGGGCTTACTTATTACAACGTGCGCCGCGTCCGGGAAGCGCGGTGCCGCTCATTGGGAGGAACAACATGAAAAAGAAGCTGCTGCTTGCGCCCCTCATGGCCGTCTTGGTTGCATGCGTGGTCGTGCTTTCCGGCTGTGGAGGTCCTTCGGTTGAGGAGCTCATCACCGAGGATCTTACGACGCAGTTTGACGAGGTCAAAAACGGTGGCGACGACTTCCTCTCTGGTCTGGAGGAGGCTTCGGGCGACGAGTTCGAGCAGCTGGGTATCGATCCCAAGGAGTATGCCAAGACCTATCTCGAGGGCTTTGACTACAAGATCGGCGACGTGACGGTCGACGAGGACAAGGGTGTCGCGACCGCCGAGGTCTCTATCACATGCAAGTCTATGAACAAGATCGTCGAGGACTTCTCCACCCAGTATCAGGAGAAGGTCGCTGCGCTTGACACGGTTCCTTCCGATGACGAGCTGTACAAGATGGCCGGTCAGGTTATGGTCGATGTGACCAAGGCCACCGAGCCCAGGAAGACCACGGTTATCTTCAAGTACACCTGCAACGACGACGGCGAGTGGTCTGCCGACGACTCCGTCAACTCCGAGATGATGGATGCAATGCTGAGCTAGTTCGTTGCGGCGTTTTACCAAACGCCGCAACTGCTCGACGCTGCAAGCC
>DXZV01000093.1 GCA_019419485.1 Collinsella sp. | reverse complement strand
AAGGGCGGAGGCGGGGCATGCCCCGCCTCTTACACCACATCTCTGCGCGCTACCTCGTAAGGCCCCTCCTTAGGAAAGGGAATCGATTTATTCCACAGCCGTAGATTAATCCTAGCCCCTACTCCATCATATCGAGGACGGAAGGGCGAAGCTCGTTCTCGGCGGCCTCGGGATCGGTCTCGCGCAGGCGGTTGATGTAGCGGTTGTACCACATCACGGCAAGGCCCAAGAAGACAACCACGCCGCCAACGTTGTAGACCAGCGTCAGCCACAGCGGCTGATCGAGCGGAATGGTGCCGCAGATAAGCACGAAGCAGAAGACCACAAGCAGGAATGCGGCAACGACCAGGCCAAAGCTGCGCGAACCATGCGGAAGCCACGGGGAGCGGCATCAAAGTTCTTGCGCAGCATAAAGTAGGCAAGCAAAATCAGCAGCGGTGGGAGCAGAGCGGTGGCAGCAGTCATGTTGGTGACGATCATGAGCAGGTCGTCGAGGTTACCGGAGCCCAGGGCCGGAATGATCAGGATGGGGACGACGATGGCGAACTGCAGCCAAGCAGCGCGGGCAGGAATGCCATGCTCGTTGAGCTCGACGATCTTGCTACCAAAGACGCCCTTGGGGATCTCGGTGAAGAAGACCTTGATGGGAGCGGAGGTCCACATCATGAGGGAGCCCAGCGTGGCGGCGAGAAGGATCAAGCCGATGGCGCGCGTAGACACTTCCATGGGAATGCCAAAGTGGGCAAAGACAGCACCGAATACGTCGAAGATACCGGTGGAGATGGCAACGCCACCCTCGGGGATGAACAGGTTAACCAGCAGCGAAGCGCCTGCATACAGAAGGCCGATGGTCAGGCCGGCGATAACGACGGTGCGCACGAAGGCCTTGACGCCACCCTTAAGGTCGTTAAGGAACACGCCGACAGACTCAGCGCCGCCAACGCCCTGGATGATCCAGGCAAGCGTACCGAAGAAGCCCCACGCAGTTGCGAAGTTGCTCATGTCGGGAGCCATGTTAGCGGGAGTAGGAGCCGTAGCGAACTCAACGCCGCCAAAGGCAGCAGCCAGGGACAGCAGGATGAACACGGCGGTCAGGCCGAGAGCCGCGGTCGAACCGAAGGAGGAAATGGAGCCGATCCACTTAGCGCCCTTGGTCGAAACCCACGTGGCGATAGCAAAGACGACGATCTCGATAATGGTGATCAACAGCTGCGAAAGCTCGGCGTTGGCACCAAAGAACACGTAGCTCGCGTAGATGATGACGTTGGGCAGGACGGACGCAAAGAAGAACAGGTTAACGAACCAGTAGCTAAATGCCGTCAGGAACGCCCAGCGACCACCCATCGAGGTCTTAACCCATGCGTACACGCCAGACTCGGAGTCCTTGTTGAGGCCGACGAACTCGGCGGTAACCAGGGTATAGGGGACAAAGTACAAAAGCGTGGCGAAGAAGAACGACGGCGCAGCTGCCAAGCCGATGGCCGCGTTGTTGTTGATGATGTTCTTGATACCGAACACGGCGGCGACCGTCATGCCCAGCAGAGCGAACGAACCAATCGTTCCTCGTTTTTCAGAGCTCATAAGCCCTCCCAATCATCTGTTAAATGTCATCTAAAACCGTCCGAGCTGCAAGTGCAAACACGGACGGCGCACCTGCTAAGGGGAATGGGGAAAAGGGAGTCAACAAATCCATCCCCCTTAACGGCGCGAAGCAAACGTCCAGGCGGACGAATACTACTTGTTGGGGAAGGAATAACCTTCGACTGTCACGTGCAGTACCACGACGCGGGGATCCGCGGCATCGGCCACGACACGGTAGGCCTCGTCAATTTCGACGACGGCAACGCCGCCGGTGGGAATCGTCACGGTCTCCCCCGTACCCTCAAAGCGCTCGCGATCATCGATATCGCTGTAGGCGCGCGTACAGGTAAGATCGGCCTTGGAAGCCACCTCAACGGTCAGATTGCCGTCGAGCGGGGCGAGCACGGCATGGTAGCGACGGTGACCGACCAGATCGGCAGTAGCCGCCTCGTGGGCGTTCACCCACCAATACACCAGCGAGTCGCCGATAGAGTACGCCACATCGTGCTGCAGTTCAGAAACGCCGTCGAGTGCCTGACCGGTACGCATCCACTTCTTGACGGACTTCATCTGGGCGTCGAAATCGGCACGCGAGTTAAAGATATGCATGACTTATGCCTCCTTAATGGGTGCCAGCGCCTGAGCCAGATCGGCAGACGTCAGCGGTCGCAGGGACACCTCAAAGCTGAAGCTCTCAAAACGGGTGCGATAGGAATCGAGCACCTCGGAACCCCAAGAGTTCGAGCCAAGGCCGAGCAGCTGGTCGTTGATGTTGACCGTAACCGTGTCGCCCGGGACAAGATCGTAGACATGCTTGGCATTATCGATAGCCTCGCAGCTATAGGGCCATGCGGAGAACGAGAACGGATTGGAAGCGGCGTCGCTCGGACGCGTCACGACCAGACCGTCACCGTGGCTGGAGCGCAGGGCGACCCAGCGGGTACCCTCGCGGTTGGCGCAGTCCTGGGGCATAACGTAGGGCGTGAACATGTCGTCGACCGTAGTGCGGTAATGACCGACCGGGTTGGCGCGCAGCGAGTCCGGATAGTTCTCGCCCGGGCCATGGCCATACCACTCGACGGCACGATCACAACCGGGAACCTCGAAGGAGATGCCGATGCGCGGGATAATGTCCGAATAGTCGCCGTAGGGCTCGCCGGAAACCTTGAGGTCGACGCGGCCACTCGGAAGCACGGTATAGACGAGCTCGACGCGCATGCCGAACGCGCGGACGGGAGGAGCGATACGCTGGCTCACGGTAACGACGACCGCATTGTCGTCCTGCTTCCAAGAAACATTGCGGGTAGACGTCTGCATCACATCGATGAAGTTATCCTTCCACAGGGAGTCGTACTCCTGGGCGTGGCTATCGACGAGCGGATGCCAAAAACCAACCTGGGGACCGGAGGTCATGACGTCGCGACCGGATGCCTTCCACTCGCTCACGGTACCGTTGACCTTGCTGAAGGTCAGCTCGCCGTTGAGGGAGCGAATACGAATCTCCTGCTCGGTCTCCTCGACCGTAAGCTCAGGACGAGTGGGGGCGGCAATTGCCGGCGCCGGATGGTTTGCGATGGCAAACTGGCTTGCACCCAGTTGGAACATCGGCTCGCACCAGGCGTGAGCCGCCATGGTGTAGGCGTGCACGGTCAGCAGGGTCTCGCCCACTGCGGCCTCGCGAATCACCAGCGGAAGCTGGACGGACTCGCCGGGGGCAACCGCACCGGGCATGAGCGTCTTGCGGCAGACCACGTCGCCGTCCACCAGGGTCTCCGCCGACAGGCAGACATCCTCGAGGGTGGTAAACCAACGCTTGTTGGTGACGGTCAGCTCGCCCGCCTCGGCATCGTAGGCCATGCGAACCGGGCAGATGACCTGGCCGTACTCGGTAAGGCCCGGGCTCGGCTGCTGCCAGGGGAACACCATGCCGTCGATGCAGAAGTTGCTGTTGTTGGGGTAATCGCCGTTGTCGCCGCCATATATGTCGTAGGCAACGCCGTCCTCGGTCACAGCAGCCAAACCGTGGTCGCACCATTCCCAAATAAACTGGCCTTGGATGCAATCCCAGCGATCGAAGACCTCCTGGTACTCGGACAGGCCTCCGGGACCATTACCCATGGAGTGGCCGTACTCGCAGTTGATGCGCGGCTTGGGGAACGGATGCTCGCCAAAGTCGTTCATCTGCGACACGCGGGAGTACATGGTGGAAATGACGTCGACGGTATCGGCGTTGCGATCCTCCTCGTAGTGGACCGGACGACCGTCGAGCTCGTGAGCTTTGGCGTACATCGCGCGGATGTTGCAGCCATAACCGCTCTCGTTGCCCATCGACCACATGATGATGCACGCGTGGTTGCGTTCCTGCATCACCAGGCGCTCAACACGGTCAACGTAAGCCGGCTCCCAGGCAGGGTCGTCGGTGACCAGGGCGATATTGCCGATATTCTCGAAGCCGTGGCTCTCCATATCGGTCTCGGCGACCAGCATGATGCCGTACTCGTCGCACAGCTCGTAGAAGCGCGGATCGTTGGCGTAGTGGGACGTGCGCACCGCGTTGATGTTGTGCTGCTTCATGAGCTCCAGGTCGCGGCGCATGCGCTCGAGACCCACGGCGCGGCCCTTGTGATCGTCGTGGTCGTGGCGGTTGACGCCATGCATCTTAAAGTAGGTGCCGTTAAGGTAGATATGATTGCCCTCGACCGTCACCTCGGCAAGGCCTTGGCGATGCGGAACGTACTCGCTGATCTCGTCGCCGTCGTAGACCTCAAGCGTAAGGTCATAGAGGAAGGGGTCCTCGGGGTTCCAGAAGTGGGCATCGGCAACGCTGCACTCGGCATGGCCGTCGACGCACTCGCCCGTAGCGACCACATTCTGGCCATCGCTGAGCGTATACACGACGCGACTTGCGCCCTCGGCAACCGTATCGAGCGTGATCAGAGCGGCATCGCCCTCGCGGTGCGTGCGGAACCTAAAGTCGACCAGATGCGCGGCGGGACGCTGCATGAGGTACACATCGCGGAAGATGCCCGATGCCCACCACATGTCCTGGTCCTCGATGTAGCTACCATCGCTGTACTGCAGAACCTTGACCGCAAACAGGTTGTCGCCCTCGACGAGCGCGTCGGTCACGTCAAACTCGGCGGACAGGCGCGAACCCTTGGTCATGCCGATAAACTTGCCGTTGACATACAGCTCGCCGTAGCTCTCGATACCGTCGAAGCGAATAATCTCGCGAGCGCCGGCAGGCACGGCGGGAAGGTTGACGATGCGCTGGTAGACGCCCGTAGGGTCGTCGGAGGGAACGAACGGCTGATCCACCGGGAACGGAAAACCCTCGTCGGTGTAGGCAAGGTTGCCATAGCCGTCTACCTGCCACAGGTGCGGAACCTCCACGTGATCCCACTCGGGCTTGTACGTGCAAAGTGCTTCGTTGGAGACGGCCGCGGGGCCCTCAAAAAGGCGGAACTGCCACGAGCCGGACAGCTGGACAAATCCGCGCGACAGCTCGCGGCTGTACGTAGCGGCGAGATCGGCGGTCTCATAACCCATAAAGTACGCATGGGGTGCCAGGCGGTTCCTGTGGGTGAGCGCTTGGTTTTCCCAATCGTTAATGGCGTCCATGGTGATGCTCCTTCGTCATCGTAGTGCTTCTTTGTGCAACCGGTTGTCCTTATCTTACGGGCGGTACAAAAATCTGTGCAACCGGTTGTCCGCCGAACGGTCGATTTTGTCGGATTAACGGTGCAACCGGTTGTACAACCATGCTACTTATGTCACCCTAAGCTTAGGTGCACAGCACGGGGCATCGTTCTTGAACTCACAGGCAACTGTCGCGCCTGCCTATGTCTCGCCCATACATGCCGTGCTCAGTCGCAGTTTGATTGCAAAACGACACCGGTCACCGGATACCATGGACGCCGTTCACGCGCGCTATAGTAATCTGTATCCGCATTAGCCTTTATCGATAGCCCACCGACCCAATTGCACAGGAGACGCCATGACCCAACCAGCACGCACCGCACCCACGCTTGCCGAGGTTGCTGAAGCTGCCGGTGTTTCGCGCTCCACGGCATCGCGTGCCCTCAACGACTCCCCCCGCATTAGCGAGGAAACTAAAAAGCGCGTCCGCGCAGCGGCGAAAAAGGTTAACTTCGTTCCCAACGCACGCGGCCGGGCGCTCGCCGTCGGACGCACGGAAATTATCGCCGTACTGGTTACCGAGCCTTTGAGCGAGCTGTTTAGCGATCCCACCTACAGTGAGTTTTTAAGCGGCATTACCGAGGAACTTTCGGAGTCGTCTTACTTGCCCGTGATCTTGCAGGCATCTTCCTCGCATGAGCGCAACCGCGCACGCGCGCATTTTGAGCGCCGCTCGTTTGACGCCGTCATCGACGTCTCGCCCTACAAGGGCAGTGAGCTGCTCGAGGTGCTGCGCGAGCTGGGCGTACCCACTGTGTTATGCGGCCAGCTCGAGGGCCATCCCTATCGCGACGTGTTCTCGACGGTCTACTCCGACGACGAAGAGGGCGGACGCTTTGCGGCGCTCGCTATGAAAGATCGCGGACGCAAGGACATCGTTGCCGTGCTGGGGCCGCAGGATAACCCCGCCGTCATCGACCGCCTTCGCGGCTACCGTGCAATTTTGGGCGAAAGCCTTCCGGATGAAAATGTCATCTATACCGGATGGAGCAGCGGAGACGGCTACCAAGCCACGCGGCGGTTGCTCGCGCGCGAAATACATGCCGACGGCGTGCTATGCGGATCGGACCGTATCGCAACCGGCGTTATCGCCGCATTCAACGAAGCAGGAATTAGCGTACCCAAAGACATTTCGGTCGTGGGCTTCGATGACCACGAGGTCGCAGCTCGCAGCGTCCCCGCGTTGACGACCATTCGTCAGCCGCTTCGCGAGGAAGGCCGCATGGCCGCAGGCATTGCGCTCGATATGATCAATGGCGCCGTACCCACCACCACCGTCATGCACATGCAGCTCGTTCAGAGAGACTCACTGTAGGAAACTGGGCCGGGCTTTCCGCTAGGCTGCTTTAGCGGAAAGCCCGGCCCATTCCGAACGCCGATTCTGGGATGTACTTTCCGCCAGAAGCTCAACCGGAAAGTGCGACCCGTTATTTGGCTGGATTCTGGGTCGCAGTTTCCGCGACGTCCGGTCACCCTATACCCTCACAACCTCGGCACATAACAAACGAGGGAAGGCACGCATCCTTCCCTCGCTACAGGTAATATGGAGCCAATCGCCTACATCAGGCGCAGGCTGACGTCCTTGAGCTGGGCGCCGGAAACGGCACTCGGAGCACCCGACATAAGGTCGGAGCCGCTGGCCGTCTTGGGGAACGCCATGACGTCGCGGATGGAGTCGGAACCGGTAAGCAGCATGCACAC
>DXZV01000092.1:6211-7090 GCA_019419485.1 Collinsella sp. | reverse complement strand
GAACTGTCGCCTGCGGGAAAAACGCCCCGCACAGCAGACCGTAGACCGGCAACTTGGCCGAGCAGCTCATAAACGGCGTGAGCATGACCGTCATCTTGCGGTCGTGCTCTGATGGGAGCGTACGGGTCGACATGATAGCCGGCACGGTACAGCCAAAACCGACGAGCATGGGCACAAAGCTGCGGCCCGACAGGCCAAAGCGGCGCAGCACTTTATCCATGACAAAGGCCACGCGCGCCATGTAGCCCGAGTCCTCCAAAATGGAAAGGAACAAAAAGAGCACGACGATAATCGGCAGGAAGGTCAGCACGCTGCCCACGCCCGCAAGCACGCCATCGACGGCCAGCGAGCGCACCACGTCGTTGGTGCCGAACGCCTTGAGACCCGCATCGGCCGAGGCGATGATGGCAGCGATGCCGTCCTCCATGAGTCCCTGCAACGCCGCGCCGATCACGCCAAACGTCAGCCAAAAGACGAGGCCCATGATCACCAGGAACGCCGGAATGGCCGTGTAGCGACCCGTCAGGATGCGGTCGATCTTAACGGAGCGCACGTGCTCGCGGCTCTCGTGCGGCTTGACGACGCAACGCCCGCACACGTCGCCGATAAAGCTAAAGCGCATATCGGCCAGCGCGGACAGGCGGTCGGTGCCGGCTTCGCCCTCCATCTGGGTAATGATGTGCTCGATAGCGTCGAGCTCATTGCGATCCAGGTGAAGCGCCTCGGTCACCAGCTCATCGCCCTCAACCAGCTTGGTCGCTGCAAAGCGCACCGGGATGTGCGCCGTCACGGCATGGTCCTCGATAAGGTTGGCAATGCCGTGGATGCAGCGATGCAGTGCACCACCGTCCGAGCCATCGGGCGCGCAGAAGTCCAGGC
>DXZV01000092.1:0-6201 GCA_019419485.1 Collinsella sp. | reverse complement strand
GTCCAGGCGACCGGGGCGCTCGCGGAACCGCGCCACGTGCAAGGCATGATCCACCAGCTCGCCGATACCCTCGTTGCGGGCAGCGCTAATGGGGACAACAGGCACGCCCAACAGGCTCTCGAGCAGGTTGACGTCCACGGCGCCGCCGTTGGCCGTCACCTCGTCCATCATGTTGAGCGCGATGACCATGGGGCAGTCGAGCTCCATAAGCTGCAGCGTCAGGTACAGGTTGCGCTCGATATTGGTGGCGTCGATGATATCGATGATGGCATCGGGATGCTCGTCAAGGATAAACTGGCGGCTCACAATCTCCTCGCCCGTGTACGGCGACAGGGAGTAAATGCCGGGCAGGTCGGTAACGCTCGCCTCGGGGTGGTTACGAATAGTGCCATCCTTGCGGTCGACCGTCACGCCGGGAAAGTTACCGACATGTTGATTGGAGCCTGTCAGCTGGTTGAACAGCGTGGTCTTGCCGCAGTTCTGGTTGCCGGCGAGGGCAAAATGCAGCGGTGCGCCCTCGGGCACGGCCGTCTTCGCGGCGCGGGGCGAATACGTCCCCTCGCCGAGTGCCGGATGCTCCGTCGTGCCGATTGCGGCGTTGGCGCGCGGACCCATATCGGTGTCGTGAACGCCCACGAGCTCGATGCGAGCGGCATCGTCCTTGCGCAGCGTCAACTCGTAGCCACGCAGACGAATCTCGAGCGGATCGCCCATAGGGGCGTACTTCATCATGGTGACTTCGGTACCCGGTGTGAGGCCCATGTCCAAAATATGCTGACGGAGCGCCTGATCGTCGGATGTCACCGATGCGACAACGGCGTCCTTTCCAATCTCGAGTGTATCGAGTCTCACACGCTCATCCTTTCGTTAGACGCGGTTAACCGTTTACCGGGGCTAACCAACTCGTAACGACAAATGATAGCGCTCTGAACTATTTTATAAAGTCAAATACCGATGTTTACCTGCGCAAACTTTATGCGGTGCGCCCCGAAAGCTCTTTACGCATACCGCTCAGCGAGATCGAAATGGAACCCGACCGCGCGGTAGCGGTGAGTCGATCACCCTCGACCGACCCTGCGCATGTAAAGGGAGCCTTGCCCATCAAGACGTGGGAGATAGTACCCGAGAGCTCAAAGAAATCGCCCTCAGCGCGGGCACTCGAGAGAGCGATATTGAGACCCCTGACGTTTAGTACTGCCCTGAGCGCGCCGTCCACCCCATGTGAAAACGCCACCTCGCCGCGTTTACTCCCCACCGGCGTCTGGGCCGAAACCACATACGTACCCTCAAGCATGGCTCCTCCTCTAAGCAGACTTTTTGAAACGGGTAAGTAGTCTACTTTTACATATGGCGCTCCAAGAAACGGAAGGCCAGGCGAATCCAGGGACGGACCGCCACCTGCTTGTCCTCGTTGTCGACCGCGGTATTGGCGTTGCCGAGCGAAAGGCCGTGACCGCCCTGGTCAAAGACGTGCATCTCGCAAGCGACGCCCTCCTCGGCCATGCGCTGCGCAAACGGATAGACCTGCGCGATCGGCGCCGTCTTGTCGTCGGACACGCCCCACACAAAGGTCGGCGGCATCTGACGCGAAACATGCGTAGTGGGGCAGATGTCGGCCAGGTGCTCGTCGGTCGCCTCGCCGCCCGTCACCATCGACAGATAGTCGTTAAGCAAATCGCGCCCCGTCTTGCCACCCGTCTTGGGCACGCGCAGGTCGATGCGCGGGTCGCGCGTCTGCATATCACGCACATAGGCAAGGTCGAGCAACGGATAGCCCAGCACCACGGCGTCGGGACGAATATCCTCCGGACGAGCCCCTGCCAGGCCCGCGAAGGGACCAGTCTTCCACTGCGTTGCCAGCGAAGCGCAGATCATGCCGCCTGCCGAGAAGCCCACGACGCACACGCGCTTGGGATCGACATGCCACTCATCGGCGTTGGCGCGCACCGTGGCGACCATCTTGGCAAGGTCTGCCTGCGGGTGCGGAAAACTCACGTCACCCGTGCCACTCGTCACATAGTTGAGCACAAAGGCCTGGTAGCCGCGGTCCAAGAATGCAAACGCCACCGGATCCTGCTCGTGCGGAGCGATATGCGTAAACCCGCCTCCGCCGCAGATGATCACCGCGGGGCGGCGGCCATTGGGCTTGTCGGGCAGCGGCTCGGCACCCAAATACGTAAACGTCGCCGGATAATCCTCGGTCGGCTCCTCGCCCCACAGTGCATGGTTCTCGACAATCATATGTGCTCCCTTCGCGCAAATTATGCGCACTCATTTTTCGCTCTCAAGCGTACCCCAGTTGGGCCCAGGGCGCAGAAACACTCCCGCAATAAAGTCACCTTCAACTGATATATCACATAATCCCAGCTCAGCGCTATCGTTTCACAGCGTAAAATAGGAGCGCTGACCGTGCCGGGAAACACATACGAAACGTTTCCGGCTTCATTACACGCGTGCCATATGCGCGCCTGATACGTTGGAGGCATCTATGGGTCTGCTCGATTCGCTCAAGTCCACGTTCACTTCGTCGGGCGAGGCGTCCGTTCCGCCCGCAGCAAGCTTCGCCACCCGCGAAGGCGTCATCTACGCTCCTGTCAACGGCGTGCTCGTCAATCTGAGTGAGGTTCCCGATGAGACCATCGCCTCGGGCATGCTCGGCCAGGGCTACGGCATCGAGCCCATTACCGGCACCATTTACGCCCCCGCTAACGGCCGTATCGGCGCCACCACCGTCACCAACCACTCCATCGGCATGATCACCGAGGACGGTCTTCGCGTGTTCATCCATGTTGGCCTGGGCACCGTGGAAATGAACGGCAAGGGTTTTGCCCGCTTTGTCGAGATGGGCGACACGGTCAAGGCCGGCCAGCCGCTCATCAGCTTCGACCGCGACGCTATCAAGGCCGCCGGTCACGAGGACATCGTGACCGTCATCATCTCTGAACTCGACCGCCTCAAGAGCATCGACCACGTCGGCGAGTCTGGCACGCTTATCGGCGGCAATCCGCTCGTCAAGCTTGGCGATCCGCTGCTGGTTGCCAAGACCAAGTAGCCAGGCCCCGCGCCACACAGCCAAAAGGCACCTCGTCAAGCGCCCGCGACCATTTGGCCGCGGGCGCTTTTCGTTTGAAAAACCATCCCGCCAATGCCTTATCTGTATAGCCCAAATGAGCCGAGCTGCTAGAATATCGAACTGTATGGATAACTATCATTCAACCGTTATGGGAGGATACGTGAACCGCACCAAAATCGCGCAGCTCTATGCCGATGCCGAGTCGCTCGGCGGCCAGACCGTCACCGTCGCCGGCTGGGTCAAGTCCGTCCGCGACATGAAGAACTTTGGCTTTGTCACGCTCAACGATGGCAGCTGCTTCCGCGACCTGCAAGTCGTCATGAACCGCGAGGCACTCGACAACTACGACGAGATCGCCCATCAAAACGTCTCGGCCGCACTCATTTGCACCGGCACCGTCAAGCTGACCCCCGATGCGCCCCAGCCTTTCGAGCTTTCTGCCACCTCCATCGAGGTCGAGGGCGCGAGCGCCCCGGATTACCCGCTGCAGAAGAAGCGCGCAACCGTCGAGTTCCTGCGCACCCAGCAGCACCTGCGCCCGCGCACCAACCTGTTCCGCGCCGTGTTCCGCATCCGCTCTGTCGCGGCTGCCGCCATCCACCGCTTCTTCCAGGAGCAAGGCTTTGTCTACGTCAACACCCCCATCATCACCACGAGTGACTGCGAGGGTGCCGGCGAGATGTTCCGCGTGACCACGCTTGACCCCAAAAACCCGCCCCTCACCGAGTCCGGCGAGGTCGACTGGAGCCAGGACTTCTTTGGCAAGCACGCGAGCCTTACCGTGTCCGGCCAGCTCAATGCCGAGAACTTTGCCATGGCCTTTGGCGACGTGTACACCTTTGGCCCCACCTTCCGCGCCGAAAACTCCAACACCACGCGCCACGCCGCCGAGTTTTGGATGATCGAGCCCGAGATGGCCTTTGCCGACCTGAACGACTACATGGATAACGCCGAGGCCATGCTCAAGTACGTCCTTAAGGACGTTATGGCCACCTGCCCCGACGAGCTCAATATGCTCAACAAGTTTGTGGACAAGGGTCTGCTCGAGCGCCTGGACCATGTCGCCAACTCCGACTTTGCCCGCGTTACCTACACCGAGGCCGTCGAGATCCTGGAGCAGGCAGTCGCTGCTGGCCACCAGTTTGATTACCCCGTCAGCTGGGGCATCGACTTGCAGACCGAGCACGAGCGCTTCCTGACCGAGGAGCACTTTAAGCGACCGACCTTCGTAACCGACTACCCGGCCGAGATCAAGGCGTTCTACATGCGCATGAACGAGGACGGCAAGACCGTCGCCGCCGCCGACTGCCTGGTGCCGGGCATCGGCGAGATTATCGGCGGCTCCCAGCGCGAGGAGCGCCTGGATCTGCTCGAGGCCCGCATCAAGGATCTGGGTATGAATCCCGAGCAGTACAAGTACTACCTTGACCTGCGCCGCTACGGTTCCTGCAAGCACGCCGGCTACGGTCTGGGCTTCGAGCGCTTGGTGATGTACCTCACCGGCGTGGGCAACATCCGCGACGTCCTGCCGCACCCGCGCACCGTGGGCAACGCCGACTTCTAATCGCCACAGCGCCACCAAACGCGTTCCAGCGCATCACGCCAGCGCCTCTCGGCAAGCCGAGGGGCGCTTTTTTCAACAGCATCCGTCAAGCTTTTGGCAAGTTTTTGGTCAGTTGGGCAGGGCTGTTGAAAACTCGACCCGCCGCTTGCCGACGGCCACCGACCGCCCAGAGTGCTCTGCGCCCCTGGGAAAGCCCCGCGTCCTAGGCTCCATACCGTCGCCACCCAAAACGGAAAGGACGTGGGCGCCATGACCGAAACCGCTGTTGAAACTTACGAGACCACGACGAGGGGCGCCGCCTCGATGGCAGCCTATCGCGCCGTTCGCATCCTGCAACTATTAAGCGAAAACACCGGCGAGGACAAGGCCATGCCTTCCGATGAGTTGATCCGGCGCCTCGCCCATCCCGACGACCCCGCCCGCATGCCCATCTCGGCGGCGCGGCGCAGCATCTACACCGCCATCACCGCACTTCGCCATGCCGGATACGAAATTGAGTACAAGCGCGGCGTGGGCTATCGACTCTTGACCCGTCCGCTCACCGACGAAGAGATCATCCGGCTCCACGGCATGGTCATGCGCAACCGCTCCACGCCCATCGCCATTCGAAAGAGCATGGCGCAGCACCTGGTCGCCATGGCGAGTGCCGACGTTCGCGGCTACCTCGATGCACCCGAGCCTGCTCCAAGCGCAGGCGACAAATCCACCAAGGCCACACGCACGCCCGTCAAGCGCATCGATGCCTGCGAGCTCATCGAGCAGGCCATCGACCACGGAACCACGGTGAGTTTTGATATTTCGAGTGTCACGGCACGCGGAGAGGTCGAAGTGGCACGGATGACACTCCGGCCCTTTGCCATCAAGCAACGAGACGGCATCTCGTATTTGCTGGGAACGGTCTATGACGCGCGAGGCGCCGATGACACGTTGCGTACCGTAGAGATCGGCCGAATGAGAAACGTCACCACACGTCTCCTCGACGGCAAGAAGCTCTTCGCCGCCCTGGACGAGGACGATGCCTCCTCCGCCGCATAAGACCCTCCGCCGCCCATTCGACTACCCGTACCGCCCATCCGATTCTGTATTAAAAAAACCGCCAGGCTGTTGTAAAAATGGACATCAGCGCTACTATAGTTCCACTTGCACTTTGTCCCAGTGCAGTGTTTCCAGCCATTTTTATACTGGGGGTAATGATATGAAGGACATCACCATCAGCCGCAGGAGCCTTCTGGTCTCCGCCGGTCTGCTCGCGCTCGCCCCGCTCGCCGGATGCGGCGGCAACTCTGGTTCCGGCTCTGCTGCCGCCGGTTCCGACTACACCATCGGCGTTCTGCAACTCACCGAGCACTCCGCACTCGATGCCGCCAACGACGGCTTTGTCAGGGCCATCAAGGAGAGCGGCCTTAAGGTCAAGATCGACCAGAAGAACGCCCAGAACGACCAGTCCACGTGTAAGTCCATTGCTGACAAGTTTGTGGGCGACAACGTCAACCTGATTTATGCCATCGCCACGCCCGCCGCGCAGGCTGCCGCCGGCGCCACCGCTGATATCCCCATCGTTGGC
>DXZV01000091.1:5346-7207 GCA_019419485.1 Collinsella sp. | reverse complement strand
GCCGCTACCTGCTGTCTGCCGATTTCCGTTGCGCCACTGTGCTCCCATGCCATATCCTCTAGACAACTACGCGGCAACATCGCCGCCGCGCCTACAAGAGAGGAATGTCCATGACCGCACCTGCATCCAAACTGCTCCAGCCCATTACGGTTGGCCCCCTTGAGCTCAAAAACCGCATTATGTTCCCGCCGCTTACCACCGGCTACGAGGAGCGCGACGGTTCCATTGGCGAGCGCAGCCTGGCTTTTTACGAGCGCCTGGCCCGTGGCGGCGTGAGCTACATCGTCATCGGCGACGTCGCTCCCGTTATGACCGCGAGCCCCACGCCCAAGCTGGCGACTGACGCCCAGATCCCCACGTTTAAGGCGCTGGCTGACGCCGTCCATAAGCACGGCGCCAAGGTCGCGCTGCAGCTGTTCCACCCCGAGTATGACGTGCCCGGCGTCGGCCGCATGGTCATGGGCTCCATGGCCGCTGCGAAAGCTGCGCAGGAGGCCAAGGCCGCCGGCGACGAGGAGACCTTTGCCGCCAAAATGGCCGAGTCCAACGAGATCCGCAAGCAGGCCTACGCCAAGCTGCACCACGACATGCAGCACTTTGTGAACGAGGCCACCGTGGAGCAACTCACCCAGATCAAGGAGGCCATCGCCGCCTCGGCCGCCCGCGCACAGCAGGCCGGCATCGACGCCATCGAGGTTCACGGCGACCGCCTGGTGGGTTCGCTGTGCTCCGCCATCCTCAACAAGCGCACGGACGAGTACGGTGGCTCGTTCGAGAACCGCGTTCGCTATGCGCTCGAGGTCGTCGCCGCCATTAAGGAAGCCGCGCCGCAGCTGATGGTGGAGTACAAGCTCCCCGTGATCATGGAGAACCCCGACGGCACGCCGCGCGGCAAGGGTGGCCTGCAGCCCGACGAGGCCTGCGAGTTCGCCAAGCTGCTCGAGGGCGCGGGCATCGACATGATCCAGGTCGCGCAGGCCAACCACACCGGCAACATGGGCGACACCATTCCGCCCATGGGTGCCATGCCCTACAACTGGACGCTGCCGGTGGCCGAGCGCGTCAAGGCCCTGGTCTCCGTGCCGGTGGCCACCGTCGGCCGTGTTGTTTCGGTCGAGGCCGGCGAGAAGATTCTTGAGGACGGCGCGGCCGACATTATCGCCTATGGCCGCTCGCTCATGTGCGACCCCGACATTGCGCTGAAGGCCGCCACGGGCGAGCCCATCCGCGAGTGCCTCAACTGCAACAAGGGCTGCGTCGACGCGATTCAAAACCGCAAGTACATCTCGTGCGTGCTCAATGCCGAGAACGGCGACGAGGCGACCATCGCCATTAAACCGGGTGAGGGCGACAAGAAGATCGCCGTGGTGGGCGGCGGCATCGCCGGCCTGGAGGCCGCGCGCGTGGCGGCCAAACGCGGCTACGACGTGACCGTCTATGAGGCGAGCGATCACTTGGGCGGCCAGATTGTGCTGGCGGCCGCGCCTCCGCGCAAGGATGAGATTATGCGCTCGGTCGAGTATTACGAGAAGATTCTGCCCGGCCTGGGCGTGAAGGTTGAGCTCAACCATGCCGCTAGCCCCACGGATCTCAACGCCGCCGACGCCGCGATTGTGGCTGTGGGCGCGCACGACGTGGTCATCCCCGTTCCGGGTGCCGACTCGGACAAGGTCGTCTCGAGCTGGGACGTGCTGGCCGGCAAGGTGGAGCTCAGCGGGCGCGTTGCCGTCATTGGCGGTGGCCTGGTGGGCACCGAGACTGCCGAGTACCTGCTGCAGCAGCGCTGCGAGGTGGCGATCGTCGAGATGCTCGACAAGATTGCCGCGGGCGAGTCCGAGACCATTCTGCCGCTGATCATGAG
>DXZV01000091.1:0-5336 GCA_019419485.1 Collinsella sp. | reverse complement strand
GCACGTTAAGACCCGCCTGACCGCCGTTACCGACGAGGGCGTGGAGGCCGTGCACACCACCGAGGACGGCCCCGAGGAGCCGGTGAAGATCGCCTGCGATTACGTGGTGATGGCCGTGGGCTCCAAGGCCAACGCGTTTGACCTGGATGGCGTGACGGTGCCCGTGACCTGCGTGGGCGACTGCTCGGGCGAGCGCACCGCCGACATCGCGAGCGCCATTCGCACGGCGTATCACGCGGCCAACGAGCTGTAGTTGAACATCGCGGCCAGGCGGGGCGGTAGCACGGATCCGCCTCGCCCGGCTGTGTCCCGTCGGGTGTCAACCGGTGCGGGGCCTGCAAGCGCAGCAGGCCCCGCCCTTTTTGTTTTGCTCCGGTGGATGGCAATGCGCGGTAATCATGAGGAGTAAGGACGTCTACTGCCTTGCCGATTACTCAAAATTATTGGGGGAGGGGTTAATAATCATATCCGCTATAGCAAAGGACATAAAGAGGTGTCAATTTTGTTGACAGGCAAATGACGATTGGCTGCGAGTCAGCTACCAGCGTAAATAATCGATAAAGAAATGTCGTAAATTGGTGCCAAATGCCCAGATAACGCCGCGTCTATTTTAATTAACTGCTTTGAGCAAACAGTAAAATGCTACTATCTAACTTGCACGTAAGAAAGCAGATTAACGGTTAAGGCTAAGAAGTGGCAGGTATGTCGGAAGCAACTAGGACTCGCACGCATGCGCCCGAGGTTAGGCAGCGCGCCGTCGAGATCCTCCAAGAGGGGGTCGGTCACCGCGCCCTCGCCGCAAAGCTTGGCATTCCCCAGGCCACGGCTCGTCAGTGGGCCCGCGCATATGCCGTGGGCGGTGTCGACGCCGTGCTCAATGCGGGCGCTCGCCATCACACCTATTCGTACGACGTAAAGCTCGCCGTGGTTAAGGACCGTTTGGAAAACGGCCTGACGGTTCGCGAGGCTATGATCAAGCACAAGATTCCCAGCGAGTCTTCAGTCAAGGCTTGGTGCCGCCAGTATCGCGAGAGCGGTGAGTCCGCGCTGGTCGATAAGCCGCGCGGTCGCAAGCCGCGCGTTAAAAAGGCGGAATAGCGAACGGGATGGTGCGCCCACAGGGGCGCATTTTTCTTGCCGCCCCTCTGCTCCAATGCGGACAGACTCCTTACCCCGCACGTACAAAACTCCCCAGTTGACCGAAAACCCGCCGCCGTTACTCCTCAATTGAGCTATAACGTTAAACGATTGCAGCGTTTTTGCATGGGGGAGTGATGGTATGACGCTACTGTATTTCCTTACCCTGTTTCCGCTGGTACCGGCGCTGGGCATGCTGCTCGCGCGCGGTGACCGCGCCCGCGATGCGGTGGGGCTCATAGGTTCCGGCATCATTATGGCGGTGACAGTTGTAGTCGCCGTCATGTTTTTTGGCGCGGGCCCGCAGAGCTTTGAGGTTGCCTCCGGCACCTCGCATGTGCTCTCGATCATCAGCTCCGCCATCGATGTCATCCTGTGCGCCGTCATCCTATACAACGCGTATAAATATAGGAACGCGCTCACCACGGTGCTCGGCATAGTCCAGCTGGTGGGCTCGCTCGCCTTTGCAGCCATGACGCTGCCCGCGGCCGAAGCCGTCACCGCAACGCCGCTCTACCTGGACTATATGAGCGTGATCATGGTCCTCGCCGTCGGCATTGTCGGCAGCCTGATCTGCGTGTATGCCCTGGGCTACATGAAGGACTTCCAGGCCCATGACGAGCACGAGGCTGCGCTGCGCGGGCAGACTGCGCCCGACCGACGCCCGCAGTTCCTGGCGCTTATGTTCCTGTTCCTCTCGGCCATGTTCGTCATCGTGACGAGCGACAACCTTGAGTGGTTGTTCTGCGGCTGGGAAATCACCACCGTGTGCTCGTTCCTCATGATTGGCTACACGCGCACGCCCGAGGCCATCAAGAACGCCTTTACCCAGATCATCCTCAACATGCTGGGCGGCATCGCGTTTTTGGTCGGACTCATGTACCTGCACGTTAACGGCATGCCGCTGACCATCTCGGGCATGATTGAGCTTTCCGGCGCCGGAACCGCGCAATCCGCGCTGCTGGTGATGCCGGTCATTCTGCTGTCGCTCGCCGCACTCACCAAGGCCGCACAGATGCCGTTCCACACTTGGCTGCTTGGCGCCATGGTTGCCCCCACGCCCACGAGCGCCCTGCTGCACTCGTCCACCATGGTCAAAGCCGGCGTGTTCCTGATGGTCAAGCTGAGCCCGCTCTATGCCATCTATCCCGTGACCGGCTTTATGGTCACGAGCGTGGGTGCCATCACGTTTTTGCTCGCCGCCCTCATGGCCATCTCACAGAGCAACGCCAAGCGCGTGCTCGCGTACTCCACCATTTCCAACTTGGGCCTCATCAGTGCCTGCTTGGGTGTCGGCGCGCCCGAGGCCGTATGGGCGGCCATCTTCCTGATCCTGTTCCACACGGTGGCAAAGTCGCTTCTGTTCCTGTGCGTGGGCACGGCCGAGCATCATATCGGCAGCCGCAATATCGAGGACATGGACGGTATGTTCAGCCGCATGCCGCACCTGACGCGCCTGATGATGCTGGGCATCATGGGCATGTTTGTGGCGCCGTTTGGCATGCTCGTGTCCAAGTGGGGCGCCCTGGTGGCGTTTGCGCAGACCGGCAACGTGCTCATGATCATGGTGCTTGCCTTTGGCTCGGCCGCGACGTTTTACTTCTGGGGCAAGTGGCTCGCCAAGCTTTCGGGCGTCGACCCCACGGTCCAAAACGTTGAGGTCAATGTCCATAAGACCGAATGGATGGCGCTCAACACCATCGCCGCGCTGCTGATTCTGTGCTGCGTGGCCTTCCCGATTATCTCGAGCGGTTTGGTGTCGCCTTACTTGGCCATGGTGTTTGGCCGCGTGCCGTACGTTATTGGCAAGGACGCCATGTATCTGATGGTGGTTATCGTGGCGTTTATCGCCGTGGTGCTGCTGACGTCATTCCGCGTGAGCAACAAACCGCACGTAAACGTATATCTTTCGGGTGTGGGAACCGACAATTACCGCCATTTCCGCGGCTCGATGGGACATGAGGTGAAGGCCGAAAAGCGCAATTGGTACTCGGAGGACGCCCTTGGCGAGAAGCGTATTGGCCCCGTGGGTAGCGTCGTGTGCTGCAGCATTATCTTGTTTGCGCTGCTGTGTTGCGCGTGGATTGGGCCCGAGCGACTTGCCATGAGTGCACCCTCGGTGCTGCGCGGTAAGTATTTTGAAGGTTCGGGTGTCGTGGGCATCTTTATTGGCACCGTGGCGTTTGCCCTGCTGGCGCCGCTTGTGGGCGGCCTGATCGACGGCGTTGACCGTAAGCTTTCGGCTCGCATGCAGGGCCGTGTGGGCCCGCGCCTGCTGCAACCGTTCTACGACGTTGCCAAGCTGCTGCGCAAGGCCCCTGCCAGCGTAAACACCATGGACGATACCTACATGGCGTGCGCGCTCATCTTTACCGTCGTGGGCGGCGGCATCTTTGTGTCGGGCTCCAACACGCTGCTGTGCGCTTTTATGGTGACGCTCGCCGCGATCTTTGTGGTGCTGGCGTCCGCCTCGACGCAAAGCCCGTTTGCCCAGGTCGGTGCCGACCGCGAGCTGCTGCAGGTCATGAGTTACGAGCCCGCCGTTCTGCTGATGAGCGTGGGCCTGTACCTTGCCACCGACAGCTTCGATTCCATCGCCGTGACGGGGCAGTCGGCCCCCATCATCGTGTACAGCGCGCCCATTTTCCTCGCGCTGCTCGCGGTACTTACCATCAAGCTGCGCAAGTCGCCGTTCGATCTTTCGTACTCGCATCACGCGCATCAGGAGATCGTTCAGGGCGTCGCCACCGAGATGAGCGGCGGCACGCTGGCCAAGATGACCCTTATGCACTGGTGCGAGACCGTGCTGTTTTTGATGTGGGTGGGCATGTTCTTTGTTTGGGGCAACCCGGTGAGCTGGGTGGTAGCCCTGGTCGTGATGGCCGCGACGTACTTTGTCGAGGTGCTTATCGACAACACCTTCGCACGCAGTACCTGGCGCAGCTGCTTTAAGCTCGGATGGGGCGTGGCGCTGGTGTTTGGCCTGCTCAACCTTATGCCCATCCTCGTCGACGTGTTTATTTAGGAGGCGGCATCCATGGATCATAAAATGTCGCGCTCGCCGTGGGTTATTCATTACGACGGCTCGAGCTGCAACGGATGCGATATCGAGGTGCTGGCCTCGCTCACGCCGCTGTTCGATGCGGAGCGCTTTGGCGTGGTCAACACCGGCAACCCCAAGCATGCGGATATCTTTTTGGTGACGGGGTCGGTCAATGCCCAGAACCTGCCCGTCGTGCGCCAGATCTACAACCAGATGCTCGAGCCCAAGTGTGTGGTGGCCTGCGGCATCTGCGCGTGTTCGGGCGGCGTATTCCGCGATGCCTACAACGTGATCGGAGGCGTGGACCGCGCGATTCCCGTGGACGTATACGCGCCCGGGTGCGCCATTCGTCCCGAGACGGTGATTGATGCCATCGTGGAGGCGTGCGGCATCCTGGATCAGAAGGAGGCCGTGATGCGTGCTGGCGGTGACCCGCTTACCGTGGGCGGCGCCGCGACCTGGGACGGTGGCGTTGAGCTGGGCGAGGACGGGTTTGTGGCTGCGGGGGCCGGGACTGATGGTGCCGGTGACGGCGTCGAGGCCAACGTGTCCACCAGGTCCGCCGCACCCGCCGCGCCCGCTGAGACGCCCGTCGCTGCAAAGGAGGCCGAGTAATGCAAAAGGCTATCTATACCACCGTCGGGATCGATGAGCTCCTGTCGCATGTCCAGGCGCTCAAGGGCGTCGGCGCGCGCTTTGTGCAAATGCACGCCGAGCGCTGTGTGGACGACGGCACGTATCGCCTGGTCTATACGTTTATCAACGTCCGCGCTGCGCAAGAGCAGATCGCTCGGGATGGCAGCCATGCGATCGAGAACCTGGTGGTCGAGGGCATCGACCAGTACCAGGAGATTCCGTCCATCAGCTCGTATTATCCGGCGGTATTCCCGTTTGAGAACGAGGCGCACGACCTGTTTGGGCTTGCCATCACCGACATGCAGATCGACTTTAAGGGCTTTTTCTACCAGGTCTCGACTGCCGAGCCCATGAGCGTTATCACACCCGAGGTGAAGGCCGCGCGCGAGAAAGCCATGAAGGTTCGTGCCGCCGCCGAGGCCAAGGCGCGCAAAGCCGCTGCCGAGAAGGCCGCTGCTGCCGCGGCCGCTGCGGAGGAGGGTGCCGCGGGCGCTGGCGATGCCGCGGGTGCTACTGTCGC
>DXZV01000090.1 GCA_019419485.1 Collinsella sp. | reverse complement strand
ACCAGCTGCTGGTCGAGATGGACGGCTTTGAGGAAAGCGAGTCGGTCATCCTGATCGCTGCGACCAACCGTCCTGACATCCTGGATCCGGCATTGCTGCGTCCCGGCCGTTTTGACCGTCAGGTTACGGTCGACCGTCCGGATGTGAAGGGCCGCGAGCAGATCTTGCGCGTGCATGCCGAGAACAAGCCGATGGACGAGGACGTTAAGTTTGAGAAGCTCGCCCAGATGACCGTTGGCTTTACTGGTGCCGATTTGGCGAACCTGCTCAACGAGTCTGCGTTGCTGGCCGCTCGCCGTCATCGTTCCGTGATCTCGATGGACGAGGTCGAGGAATCGATGGAGCGCGTGATTGCCGGACCGCAGCGCAAGGGTCGCGTGATGACCGAGGCCGAGCGCACCACGATTGCCTACCACGAGAGCGGTCACGCCCTGGTGGGCCACATCCTGGAGCACTCCGATCCGGTCCACAAGATCTCGATCGTCAGCCGCGGTCAGGCTCTGGGCTACACGCTGCAGCTTCCGCAGGAGGACCACTTCCTCAAGACCAAGAACGAGATGCTCGACGAGCTCGCCGTGTTCTTGGGCGGTCGCGTTGCCGAGGAGCTCATGTGCGATGACATTACGTCGGGCGCGAGCAACGATCTGGAGCGCGCAACCAAGATGGCGCGCGAGATGGTCACGCGCCTGGGCATGAGCGAGGAGCTGGGCACGCAAGTGTTTGGCGAGGCGCAACATCAGGTGTTCCTTGGTCGCGATTACGCCGATCACCAGGATTACTCCGAGGAGACGGCGCGCCGTATCGATATCGAGGTTCAGCGCATTATGCGTGAGGCCCATCGTCGTGCGGTCGAGATCCTGGACGCCCGTCGCGATCAGCTCGATCTGATGGCGAAGGTGCTGCTTGAGCGCGAGACCGTCGAAGGCGACGCCGTGAACGCCCTGCTCGACAACGAGTGGGATGCCTACCTTGAGCGCGAGGGCGATATCCTGGCGGCCAAGGAGGAGCGCAACGCCAAGGCGGCCGGCATGCCGACCAAGAAGCGTGCGCCTCGCATGAGCGAGGAGGAACTTGCGGCAGATGCCGCGGCCTTTGCGCAGGCGGCCATGCAGGAGGATGCCGAAGCCGCATTCGATGATGCTGACGATGACCATGCCGTCGTCGGTGCCGATGTCGACACCGACGACGACGCCGACAAATAGTCTTTGTGGCGAAAGCCTCCGCGGGGAAACCTGCGGAGGCTTTTTCCTTTGTTGATTGGGGACAGACTTAAATGAGCGTTTTCACGCATTTAAGTCTGTCCCCAATCAACATTGCTGCGGCACTTTGCTTGGCTAAAGCGTACAATAGCGCCTATGCGAAAGGGGAACAGATGATCAACGAAACGATGTATGCTCGCGGTGCGGAAAGCTCCATCATCCGCGAGATCTTTAGCTATGGTCTTGAACGCAAGGCACAGATCGGTGCGGAGAACGTATTCGATTTTTCGCTGGGCAACCCGAGTGTTCCGGCGCCGGCTGCCGTGGCGGAGTCCATTAAGAAGGCCTTGGGGCTGCCGAGTGACCAGTTGCACGGCTACACCCCCGCTCCGGGCCTGCCGCAATGTCGAGCAGCCGTCGCCGAATCGCTCAACCGCCGCTTTGGAACGAACTATGAGGGTAAGGACGTCTTTATGACGGTGGGTGCCGCGGCTTCGCTCACCTGTACGCTCAACGCCGTTACGAACCCGGGCGACGAGGTTATCGTCATTGCGCCGTATTTTCCGGAGTATCGCGTCTGGATCGAGAAGGCTGGCTGCACGTGTGTCGAGGCGCTTGCTAACGAGGACACATTCCAGCTGAGCGTGGATAACGTGCTCAAGGCGATTACCGACAAGACAGCTGCCGTCATTATCGACTCACCGAATAACCCGACGGGCGCCGTGTATACGCGCGATACCCTGACGCGACTGGCCAATGTTTTACGCGAGGTCAACGCCAAGCGCGATCCCGAGAATCCGATTATGCTTATCTCGGATGAGCCGTATCGCGAGATTGTGTATGGCGCCGAAGTGCCCTGGGTGCCTTCGATCTATGAGCACACCATCGTGTGCTATTCGTATTCCAAGTCCCTTTCGCTACCGGGTGAACGTGTGGGCTGGATTTTGGTCCCCAATACCAATCCGCAGGCTGCTCGCCTTATGCCGGCCGTCGCCGGTGCCGCCCGCACGCTGGGCTTCGTGTGCGCACCGGCCCTCTTCCAGCGTGTGATCATCGACTGCATTGATGAACCGAGCGATGTCGAGGCCTATGCACGCAACCGCACCGCGCTTACCGATGCACTGGCGGAGTATGGCTACACCTATGTTGAGCCGGATGGTGCATTCTACCTGTGGGTGAAGGCGCTGGAGCCCGATGCGAACGCCTTCTGCGAGCGCGCGAAGAAGTATGAGCTGCTCGCGGTGCCTTCGGATAGCTTTGGCATGCCGGGCTGGTTCCGCCTTGGCTACTGTGTGAGCTACGAGACCATCGTCAATTCGTTGCCTGCCTGGAAGCAACTGGCCGACGAATATCGTCGAAAGTAAAGCGCTCTGCTTGCAATGTTTTACGTGAAACGGGGTTTGGTGCTAAGCCAGGCCCCGTTGTTTATGCCGTTGTGTGATTGGGATGAAGCAGTTTTACGACTGCCGAAAGCTATGCGTACAATGAATATACGCGACGGCCATACTGGACAAGGAGACCCGATGCCCTACCTTCTTTCTTGTGATATTCATACTCATACGATGTTCTCTGCGCATGCGTACTCAACCATCGAGGAGAACATCTATTGGGCGGCAGAGCGCGGCCTTCAGGTGCTCGGTTCAGCCGATCATTTAAGCTCGATGGTTACGCCTTGTCCCAATGACCTGCGCAGTTTCCAATTCTTTATTAACCAGGATATCTGGCCGCGCATTTGGAGCGGCGTGCTGGTGCTTCGCGGCGCCGAGGCCGATATCGTTTCGCTGGACGGCAGCTTGTTTGGCGAGGACATTCCCGTTTCGCTCGATATCGCCGGCGATTCGTATAGTCGTGAGCATTCGCTGTTCGATTTGGTGACGCGTAATTTGGATTATTTGGTGGCAAGCGTGCATAACCCGCAGCTCGCTGAAGGCGCGACGCTCGCCCAGACGACCGAGATGTACATCAATGCCCTGGAGCACCCCAAGGTGTTCATGCTTGGGCATACGGGTCGTACGGGCGTGCCGTTCGATATCGATGAGGTGCTGTTGGCGGCCAAGGCCAAGCACAAGATCATCGAGATCAACAACCATAGTCTTGAGCATGGCACGGATGCCGAGCATTGGAACGTGTGTCGCAAGATTGCCGAGCGCTGCGCCGAGCTGGGCGTGGGGATCGGTGTCTCGACCGACGCACACATTGGTATGGCCATTGGCAAGCTCGACCAGGCGCGCAAGATGCTCGACGAGATTCACTTCCCGTTGGATTTGATCGTGACGCGCGATCGCGAGACGCTGCTGCGCGAGATGGCGGCAGCCGGCGTGTGCGACCTGCGCAAGGGGATGTAGCGGAGTTCATAAACCAAGCGAAGGGGGCAGTCCAGACGGGCCGCCCCCTTTCTTGTGCCGGTGGATTAGCGGCGCTCGAGGACCGCGACGGTCTCGGTGTGGTCGGTATGAGGGAACATGTCGACCGGCGTGATCTTGAGCAGGCGATAACCTCCGTCGAGGAGCTGGTGTAGGTCGCGCTCTTGGGTGACGGGGTTGCAGCTGATATAGGTGATGCGGCGCGGCTTAAGTGCGCAGGCGGCTTCGAGGAACTCGGGTGTGGAGCCGGCGCGCGGCGGGTCGATGGAGAGAACGTCAACGCGCTCGTTGTTATCGGCAGCGTCCAGGATGTAATCGGTGGCGTCGTCGGCCATAAACCAAGCGCTGCGGGTGAGGCCGTTGAGCTCGGCATTGCGGCGTGCGTCGGCAATGCCCGCCGGGTTGCGCTCCACACCGAGCAGCATGATTCCGATACCCTTGTTCTGGGCTTCTTTAGCTGCGCAAAGACCGATGGTGCCGCTGCCGCAGTAGGCATCCATAAGCACATCGTCCTGGCGCAGATCCATGCCATCGATAGCGAGCTGGTAGAGCAGCTCGGTCTGCTGCGGGTTGGTCTGGTAGAACGCGGTAGGGGAGATATCGAATTCGCAACCGAGCAGCTGGTCGCGCATGCACTCGGCGCCATAGACGATGCGAGTCTCCTCACCCAAGATGGCGTTACCGGGGCGTCCGTTGATGTTTTGGGCAACGGTGACGATATGCGGATCGAGTGCGGCGACAGCCTCAAAGAACTCCTGCGCATGCGGCAAGTCGCGCTGAGCGGTCACGAGGGTGACCATAATCTGGTCGGTACGCCAACCGCAGCGGACGACGGCATAGCGGAGCAAGCCCAGATGCTTGTCCTCGTTAAAGGCGGGAATGTGCAGGCGCTCAGCTTCACGCGCGATGCCGTTAAGAATCTGTCGGGCGCCCGGTACCTCGACGGGGCATTCGGGCACGGCAACGATTCTGTGCGAACCGCGCTCAAAGAAGCCGCAGCGGACAGCGCCCTCCTTACCGGGAGCAAAGGGAGTGGCAGCCTTATGACGAAAACCACGCGGCGCAGGATACTTGCCCGGGTCGCCCAAGGTGACGCCCATACCGCGAATGGGGTCGACGCTAATACCCTCGCGCTCGCAAAGAGCAGCAAAAAGCTCCTCCATAGCAGCCTGCTTAGCTGCCAACTGCTTTTTATAAGGACGATTGAGCGCCGTGCACCCACCGCAAGCTTTCATGATCGAACAGGGAGACTTGGGGTCCACAGCCTTACGCACGGATGGAACCGAATCATTATGCGGACGCTTGGAACGAGTCCGAGGCGCTTTGTCCCCGCCCCGACGAGAGTCAGAACGCTTGGTCTTAGCCCTGCTCTTGGTCGATTTGCTTTTTGCAGCTTTAGAAGACTTGGATTTCGTGGAAGATTTCTCCTCCGACCCCTCAGCTGCCTCGATCAAAGCACGACGAGCCTTACGCTCCGCACGAGATTCTGCCATCAATAACTCCACTAATTCATGAATTAAAGCTGCAAGTATTGTACCGTGCCAAGCCAGCAGACGATATACAAGCGGTTTATTCGTGTCAGTGATAAGCCCAACGACGGTTGCCCGCCGCGTGAGGGGTGTGGGGGTTAAGTTTATCGCGAGTTCCGCACGAACAGGAGGCCACTTAATGTGGCCTCCGTCGTGAGCAGGACTGTAGAGCAGGAAACTTAACCCCCACACCCCTCACGCGGCGGGCAAACTCGCCTTGTGCTCTATCACGCTAAAGTGTATGATTCTGAACGTTACATGACTCACTTTACCTAACTAAAGTGCTATCGAGGGGGAATACCATGAATACCGATATGTCTCGTCGTCAGTTTGTTGGTCTAGCCGGCTCGCTCGCCACGGTGCTCGGCCTTGGTCTTGTCGGCTGCGGCGGTGGTGCTGGCAAGGGCTCCGCTGCTGGTTCTGCCGCGGCCAAGGATGTGAAGGGCGCTGCGGAGTCCAAGAAGCTCGTGGTGGGCTTTGATAAGTCCTATCCTCCGTACGGCTTTGTGGGCGATGACGGCGAGTACACGGGCTTTGACCTTGACCTTGCCAAGGCCGTTGCCGATAAGCAGGGCTGGGATGTCGATTACGAGGCCATCGATTGGGATGCCAAGGACACGCTGCTCAACTCCGGCGCCATCAACTGCATCTGGAACGGCTTTACCATGGAGGGCCGTGAGGACGGCTACACGTTCTCCGAGCCGTACATGCTCAACGAGCAAGTGCTCGTGGTCAAGAAGGACGCGGGTATCAAGAGCTGGGACGATCTCGCTGGCAAGACCGTGATCACTCAGACCGATTCCGCTGCGCAGGATGTGCTCGAGGGCGACCAGAAGGATCTGGCCGCGACGTTTGCCACGCTCGATACCATCGGCGAGTACAACACGGCCTTTATGCAGCTCGAGAGCGGCGCGGTCGATGCCGTGGCTTGCGACCTTTCGATTGCCCAGTATCAGCTTGCCGCCAAGCCCGATGCCTATACGCAGCTCGACAAGCCGCTGTCCAGCGAGCACTACGCCGTTGGCTTTAAGAAGGGCGACACCAAGTCCGCCGATGCCGTGACCGAGTCGCTCAAGGCGCTCTACGAGGACGGCACGGTCAAGGACCTGTGCGACAAGTATGCAAGCTATGGTCTTTCCTTCGACAACTGGGTGCTCAAATAGCGGCTTTCCCAGGCACCCGATTTTGCCGTTCAAACCGTCGCTTGCGTACATTTAGTACGCGGCGCTCCTCTTTCACGGCAAACTCGGGCACCTGGAAAACCCGCTTTAGCATTGGGTTCGCTGTTCCGTTACTGTGAAAGAGAGCTTGGGTTGTCTATTCAGGTCATGATGCAGATGCTTGGCCAGGGATTCTTGGTCAGCTTGCAGCTGTTTGTGCTGACGTTGCTCGGGTCGATTCCGCTGGGAATCCCCGTGGCGTTTATGCGCATGAGCAAGGTCGCGCCGCTGCGTTGGATTGCGCGCATCTATATTTCGGTGATGCGCGGTACGCCGCTCATGCTGCAGATGTTTGCCATCTACTTTGCCCCGTATTACGTGTTCGGCATTTCGCTCACGCCCGATTCCAAGTGGACGGCGTGCGTCGTGGCGTTCATCATCAACTACGCCGGCTACTTTGCCGAGATCTATCGCTCGGGCCTGCAGTCGATTCCGCGCGGTCAATACGAGGCTGCCGAGGTGCTGGGCTACTCGCGCATGCAGACGTTTCTGTATATCGTGATGCCGCAGGTCGCCAAGCGCATTTTGCCGGCGATGGGCAACGAGATCATCACACTGGTCAAGGACACGTCGCTGGCGTTCGCCATCGGCGTGGGCGAGATGTTCTCGACGGCCAAGGCGCTGGTCGCCTCGCAGGTGAGCATGGTGCCGTTTGCGATCGCGGCGCTGATCTACTGGGTCTTTAACTTTGTGGTCGAGATGCTGCTGGGCGCCGCCGAGAAAAAATTGGATTACTACCATGATTAATTCGGTAATGAATATATCGAACGCGCGCAAGGCGTTTGGCGGCAATGAGGTGCTCAAGGATATCTCGCTCGAGGTAAAGCGTGGCGAGGTCGTGGCGATTATCGGGCCTTCGGGCGGCGGTAAGTCCACGCTGCTGCGCTGTGCCACGCTGCTCGAGACGCTCGACGGTGGCTCGCTCTCGTTTGGCGACCTTGCTGTCGCGACGGATGCGGGTTCGGGCGCGGTGTACGCA
>DXZV01000009.1:24133-24356 GCA_019419485.1 Collinsella sp. | reverse complement strand
CACCAACCCCGAGGCCTATTGGAAACTCGGCGACCTCTATGCCTCGGGTAAGGGCGTGCGCAAGAGCGACTGCATTGCGTGGCAGCTCTATTCAAAGGCGTACGAGCTTGCCGGCGAGAGCCCCCTTGCCGCCCGTGCGGCGCACCATATGGCCGATTACCTCATGCGCGGTATCGATGGCGTGATGGGGCCCGATCCCGAGCGCGCGCTCGGCCTCTACGTG
>DXZV01000009.1:14967-24095 GCA_019419485.1 Collinsella sp. | reverse complement strand
AACGGCTCGCGCGCGAGGCGCTGCAAAAGCGCCATCTGGACATCCGCGCAGGGGAGTAATCGACCCCCATATCGTGTATCCCTCGTGTTGCCTACGTTCGCTGAAGCTTTGCTCACCAAAGTGGCGTGCTATCTGCTATCATGCTTAGGCTGTGCGTCTTTATGCGGGCGTGGCGGAATTGGTAGACGCGCCAGATTTAGGTTCTGGTGGGATTCCCGTGAAGGTTCGAGTCCTTTCGCCCGCACCAACGCATCTGCGTCGGCTTCGGTCGTCGCGACTCTTTGTTGCATAAAGGTACCAGCACCTCAGATAAGCTGGGCAGTATGAGGAGGAACGTGTTGAACATCACCGCTTCTGACGTCAAGGACGCCAAGCTCACCGCTACGGTCACCATCCCGGCCGCCGACGTCGACGCCGCGATCAAGAAGGCCTACAAGGACACCGCCAAGAAGTACCGCTTCCCGGGCTTCCGCGCCGGTAAGGCCCCCCGTCCGGTCATCGCCTCTGCTCTTGGCGCCGAGGCTACCCTCGCCCAGGCCACCAACGACCTGATCGCAGCCAACGAGCCCGCCGTCCTCAACGAGCTGGACATCGTCCCCACCAAGAACGGTGACTACAAGGAGCTCGACCTCGCCAAGGATCACGAGGACTACACCTACACCGTCGAGTTCTCCCTGCGTCCCGCCGCTGAGCTCTCCTCCTTCGACGCCGTCGAGATCGAGATGCCTCCTGCGGAGGTCACCGAGTCCGAGATCAACAACCAGGTCGAGATGCTGCTCAACTACCGTGCCACCTTCGAGGACGTCGAGGGTCGCGCCGTCGAGGCCGAGGACTACGTCACCGTCGACCTCAAGGCCGTCGAGAACGCCGACAACTTCGCTGCTGAGGGCCGCATGCTCATCGCCGGTAGCGACAGCAACCCCGCCGAGTTCAACGAGGCCCTGATCGGCGCTAACGTCGACGACGTCAAGACCGTCACCTGGACCGACGAGGTCGAGGAGGGCGAGGAGGCCGAGACCCACACCGTCGAGGTCACCGTCAAGGGCATCAAGGTCCGCAACACCCCCGAGCTCACCGACGAGCTCGTCAAGTCCGACTTTGGTTTTGACAGCATCGAGGCCATGCGCGACGCCATCAAGATCGAGATTGAGCAGGACAAGGCTTCCCGCCTCCCGGCCGAGAAGGAGAACCGTTGCGTCTCCGCTCTCGCCGAGCGCCTGCAGCTCGACGAGATGGACGCCGACTACGAGCAGTCCGTCTTTGAGGAGCTTGGCCAGAACTTCCTGTCCAACCTCGCTGCCCGTGGCATGACGCTCGACACCTGGCTGCCCGCTTCCGGCCTGACCATGGAGCAGTTCATCGGCGACCTGCACAAGCAGGCCAACGACGTTGCCCGTGAGTCCCTGGCTCTCGACGCCCTCGCCCGTGAGCTCAAGATCGAGGTCACCGAGGACGACATCAACGCCGAGTTCGAGAAGGCCGGCGTCAAGGACGTCGAGGCTTCCAAGGCCGAGTTCATCGCCGATGGCCGCATGCCTGCCGTCCGTGAGTCCATCCGTCGCTCCAAGGCCGTCGATCACCTGGTCGAGAACGCCAAGGTGACCGAGGTCGACGAGACCGTCAAGGACGCCGAGTAATTCTCGCCACCTTGCCCACGAGCGCTTGCGTGCGCCCGTGATGGGGTAAAGTTATAAGCCGGTTATCCGGTTGCTTCGTACGGTGCCAGCCAATGCATAGCATGCGGGCATCGTACGTTTGTCTAGAACCACTATTGGTCCGTAAGAGAAATGGAGATGCGTATGATCGCTAAGTTCGATTCCGCCCTCGTGCCATACGTTATCGAGCAGACGCCGCGCGGCGAGCGCAGCTACGATATCTATTCGCGCCTGCTCAACGACCGCATTATCTTCTTGGGCGAGGAGATCAACTCCGTCAGCGCCAACCTGGTCGTTGCCCAGCTGCTGCATCTTGAGAGCCAGGATGCCGAGAAGGATATCTCGCTCTATATCAATTCGCCCGGTGGCGAGGTCTACTCCGGCCTGGCGATTCTGGACACCATGAACTTCATTAAGCCGCAGGTCTCCACCATTTGCGTGGGTATGGCCGCGTCTATGGCCGCCGTGCTGCTTTCGGCCGGCGCCAAGGGCAAGCGCTTCTGCCTGCCGCACTCCAAGGTCATGATTCACCAGCCCAGCGGTGGTGCCCAGGGTCAGCAGACCGAGATCGAGATCGTGGCCGAGGAGATCAAGAAGACTCGCCGCGAGCTCAACCAGATTCTGTCCGATGCCTCGGGCCAGCCGATCGAGAAGGTCCAGGCCGATACCGAGCGCGACAACTACCTGACCGCTGCCGAGGCCCTCGACTACGGCCTGATCGACCGCATCGTCACCTCGCGCGATCTCGCCGCGAAGGACGCCTAGGATGGCCGGTAGCATGCAGGACAACTTTGACGAGAACGGCAACCCCATTCGCTGCTCCTTCTGCGGAAAAGAGCAGGGGCAGGTTCGCCGCCTTGTAAAGGGCCCCACCAACATCTTTATCTGCGACGAGTGCGTTGCTGCCTGCTCCGAGATCCTTGAGGAGTCGCTGGCTTCGGACTTTATGGATGCCGCCCGCAACGGCAAGCTGCCGGGTTTCCTCAACGATCACGGCCAGGCTGCCGGTCAGCCTGCTGTAGATCCTGAAGCTGAGGGTTTTGAGCTGGAGGACGACGCCCGCCAGGTTATCACGCACGTGCCGACGCCGCACGAGATCTATGCCGAGCTTTCGGCCTATGTCATGGGCCAGGAGGACGCCAAGCGTGCCATGTCGGTGGCCGTGTACAACCATTACCGCCGCGTGATCGAGGGTGGCGCTGCGCTTTCGGCCTTTGACGACGGTTTGGACTCGCAGCTCGACGATGATATGGACGAGGTGGAGCTCGCCAAGTCCAATATTTTGCTGCTCGGTCCCACCGGTACCGGTAAGACCCTGCTCGCCCAGACGCTCGCGCGCATCCTTGAGGTGCCGTTTGCCATCGCCGATGCCACCGCGCTTACCGAGGCAGGTTACGTGGGCGAGGACGTGGAGAACATCCTGCTCAAGCTTATCAATGCTGCCGATGGCGACATTGAGCGCGCTCAGGTTGGCATTATCTACGTGGACGAGATCGACAAGATCGCCCGCAAGGCCGAGAACCTCTCCATCACCCGCGATGTCTCGGGCGAGGGCGTTCAGCAGGCATTGCTTAAGATTCTTGAGGGCACGGTGGCAAGCGTTCCGCCCACCGGCGGCCGCAAGCATCCCCAGCAGGAGCTGCTGCAGATCGACACGACTAACATCCTGTTTATCTGCGGCGGTGCCTTTGTGGGCCTGGATAAGATCATCGCCGACCGTGTTGGCAACAAGGGCGTGGGCTTTAACTCAGAGATCGCTGGTCCCACCTCGGTCGACGAGAACGACCTGCTGCGCCAGGTGCTCCCGCAGGATCTCAACGCCTTTGGTATGATCCCCGAGTTTGTGGGACGTACGCCCGTCGTCACCCAGACGCAGGCGCTCGACGAGGGCGACCTGGTGTCGATCCTGACCGAGCCCAAGAACGCCGTGGTGCGTCAGTACCGCAAGATGTTCCAGCTCGAGGACGTTGAGCTTGAGTTTGAGGTCGCCGCCCTGCACGAGATCGCCCGCATGGCGCTTGCCCGCAAGACCGGCGCCCGCGGCCTGCGCTCCATCTGCGAGGACGTGCTTCAGCAGACGATGTTCGACCTCCCCAGCGAGGAGGGGGTAGCCAAGGTCGTCGTAACCGAAGCTGCCGTAAAGGGCGAAGAGCAGCCCCAGCGCATCTACGGCTAAACCTGCCTAAAACGTGTTTGCCAATAGCCTCCGACCATCCGCGGTCGGAGGCTATTTTATATATACGCAATAACCCCAACTACCTGTGTTATTCTGTGTGTTTGTTTAAGCCTCAGCGAAGTCATATCAGACTGAAGTAATCGATACCTAAGGGGAGGAATGTAGGCCCGATTTTCGTAGATTCCGCACGAGCCGAAGAACACTTAATGTGTTCTTCGTGCGAGCCAGGACTTGACCGAGCGAAAATCGGGCCTACATTCCTCCCCGATGGGCAAGGGAGAGATATATGGAAGAAATGCCCAAGAACTACGATCCGTCGACCAACGAGCCGGCGATCCTGCAGAAGTGGCTCGACGGCGGCTACTACAAGCGCCGCGAGGGCGTGGGCGACTGCACCGTCACCATTCCGCCTCCCAACGTGACCGGCAAGCTCCACATGGGCCACGCTACCGACGACTCCATCCAGGACGCCATCATCCGCATGGCCCGCATGCGTGGCAAGTCCACGCGCTGGGTGCTCGGCACCGACCACGCCGGTATCGCCACGCAGACCAAGGTCGACAAGAAGCTCAAGAGCGAGGGCATCAGCCGCCTGGAGATTGGTCGCGACAAGTTTGTCGACGCCTGCTGGGACTGGACCCACGAGTACGGCGGCATCATCGTCGAGCAGATCAAGCGCATGGGCTGCTCCGTCGACTTCGACAACGAGCGCTTCACCATGGACGAGGACTACGCCCAGGCCGTGCGCAAGGTGTTCTGCAACTGGTATCACGACGGCCTGATCTATCGCGGCAAGCGCATCGTCAACTGGTGCCCCAACTGCACCACCGCCATCTCGGACGACGAGGCCGAGTACAAGGACGAGAAGGGCCACCTGTGGCACCTGCGCTACCCGTTGACCGAGCCGGTCAACGGCCAGGATTACATCGTCGTCGCCACCACGCGCCCCGAGACCATGCTTGGCGATACGGGCGTTGCCGTCTCCCCGAAGGATCCCGAGAAGGCCGCCTTCGTGGGCAAGACCGTTAAGCTCCCCATCGTCGACCGTGAGATTCCCATCTTTGAGGATTGGCATGTCGACGCCAACTTCGGTTCCGGCTTCGTTAAGGTCACCCCGGCCCACGACCCCAACGACTACGCCATGGGTCAGGCCCATGACCTGCCGCAGATCAACATCTTCGACGAGCACGCGGTGGTCGTCGAGGGCTACGGTGAGTTTACCGGCATGAACCGCGACGAGTGCCGCGAGGCCGTTGTCAAGTGGTTCGACGAGCACGGTCTGCTCGACCACGTCGAAGAGCTCGACCACTCCGTCATGCACTGCTACCGTTGCGACGCCGCGCTGGAGCCGTGGCTGTCCGAGCAGTGGTTCGTCGCCGTCGACAAGCTTAAGGGGCCGGCGCTTGACGCCGTCAACTCCGGCAAGGTCACCTTCCACCCCGCGCGCTGGACGCAGACCTACACCACCTGGATGGAGAACCTTAAGGACTGGTGCATCAGCCGTCAGCTGTGGTGGGGCCACCGCATCCCCGTGTTCTACTGCGAGGACTGTGGCTGGGAGGACGCCCTTACCGAGGACACCGACGTGTGCCCCAAGTGCGGCGGCCATCACGTGCATCAGGACGAGAACGTGCTGGACACCTGGTTCAGCTCGCAGCTGTGGACTTTCGCCACGCAGGGCTGGCCGCAAAGGCCGGAGCTGCTCGAGGGCCATCACCCCACGACGGCGCTCGTCACCGCGCGCGACATCATCGCGCTGTGGGTCGCCCGCATGGTCATGAGCTCGCTGTACTTCCTGGACGAGGTTCCGTTTAAGGACGTTGTCATCTACCCGACGATCCTGGCCAAGGATGGCAGCCGCATGTCCAAGTCCAAGGGCAACGGCGTTGACCCCATGGACCTCATTGGCATGTACGGCGCCGATGCCATGCGTTACAACCTGCTGACGCTGTGCACCAACAACCAGGACGTCAAGTTTGACGCGAACATCGATAAGAAGACTAAGAAGCTCATCGACAGCCCGCGTACCGACCAGGCCAAGAGCTTTGTGACCAAGATCTGGAACGCTAGCCGCTTCCTGCTCATGAACATGGAAGGCTACACGCCCGGCGAGCCTGTCGCGGAGACGCCGGCCGACGCCTGGATGTTCAGCCGCCTGGCCATGGCCGTGAAGATGGTCACCGAGGGCATCGAGAACTACACCTTTGGCGACATGGCCCGCGGCGTGCAGCAGTTCTTCTGGAACGAGGTCTGCGACTGGTACGTCGAGGTCACCAAGGCCCGCCTGAAGGGCGAGGGCCGTCTGCAGGCCCAGCGCAACCTGATCTTCGTGCTCGACACCTCCATTCGCCTGATGCACCCACTCATGCCGTTTGTCACCGAGGAGATTTGGGACAACATGCCGGCGTACTTGGCGTAGTCGGCGTGCTCGACCTGGATTCCGAGGGCAACGTGGATCGCGCCGAGGCGCTCATGATCGCCAAGTGGCCCGAGCCCGCCGACTACGCCAAGTACGTCGACGAGCCCGCCGAGCGCGCGTTTGAGCTGTGCCGTACCGTCGTGTCTGCCGCCCGCGCCACCCGTTCGCGTTATCGCTTGAGCCCCAAGGCTGAGCTCGACGTGGTCGTGCGCGCTGGTGCCGAGGACATCGAGAAGCTCGAGAGCCTGCGCTCGACCATCGAGCCGCTGGCCAACACCGCCTCGCTGGTCATGGGTACCGACGTCGAGAAGCCGGCCGCGAGCATTGCCGTGGTCGATAGCGGCGTCGAGGTCTTTGTGGTGCTCGAGGGCAAGGTTGACCTTTCGGCCGAGAAGGCGCGCCTGGAGAAGGAGATCGCCGCGGTTCAGAAGGAGCTCGCCGGCTGCGAGAAGACGCTGGCCAACGAGGGCTTTGTGGCCAAGGCCGCGCCCGCGGTGGTCCAGAAGAAGAGGGACCGTGCAGCTGAGCTCAAGGAGATCCTGGCGGCGCTGACTGCTCAGGTTGCTGACTTCTCGTAAGGTTTACTCGGGGGCGCGTCCCGACGCTTTGCTCTCCGCTGCGGACACCTATTCCGCCGTTCTAACGAACGGCGGCTGACTCGACGCTGCAAACGCCTCTGATGGCCAATCTGTCGTTCAACTTCGGGTGCATGGGCATAAGCCCTATGCGCCCTTGTTTCACGGCACCTTGGCTCATCAGAGGCGTTTTCGCTGACTATCCTCAACCTATACTGTTTTATTTTTCTATGAATGGCGGTTCTAAAAATGCCTAAGCGTTCCGGCTTGTATACCGTTCCTTTTGAGTTTGATTTGCTTTCGTTTGATGAGGCTGTTGGGCTGGCTGCTGATACGGGGCGGATTTCTGGGGATGCTGGGCCTCTGCTTGAGACCGTTGTCGATATGCTTGATGAGCTGGGACGTCCGGATGAGTATTTTGATTGCATTCAGGTTGCCGGCACCAATGGCAAGACTTCGACTACGCGTTTTTCGGCTGCTATCCTTCGCGGCGAGGGGCTCAAGACCGCGCTGTATACGTCGCCGCAGCTTGTGCGCTATCCCGAGCGCATGGAGGTCGATGGACGCGTCGTGAGCGATGAGGCCTTTGCCCGCGGTGTTTCTGCCGCCGTTGAGGCGGGACATCGCGTGAATGCCCGTCGTGTGGCGGCGGGGGAGTGCACCTATTCCATCACGCCGTTTGACCTGCTGACGGCTGCCGCACTTGTCGTGTTTGCCGAGGCCGCGGTGGATGTTGCCGTGCTCGAGGTTGGTATGGGCGGACGTTGGGACGCCACGAGTGCGACAGATCCCGTTGCCGTTGCCATTACGGGCATCGGGCTCGATCACACGCGTATTTTGGGCGACACGCTCGAGGCCATTGCGGGTGAGAAGGCTGCGGTTATCAAACCCGGGCGCTTGGTTGTTTTGGGCGAGGGCACGCATGAGCCGAGCGTTCAGCGCGTGATGGATGTCCGTTGCCGTGAGTGCGGTGTGGTGCCGCTGGTGGTGAGCCATTCCACGACCAAGGTGCCGGCGCATGTGGGCGATACGGTGGAGTTTAGCTGCACCACGCCGCGTGCGATCTATACGTCGAGTATGGTCAAGCCGGCGTATCAGCCGCAGAATGCCGCGTGCGCGATTATGCTGTGCGAGGGGTATCTGGGCCGCGAGCTTGACCACGATGCGCTGGATGCATCGCTTATGGGTTGCCCCACACCGGGTCGTTTTGATGTGCTGGGAACTGATCCGCTCAAGTTGATCGACGCCTGCCATAACCCTCAGAGCTGCGAGAACTTTGTGAGCGCGCTGGACGAGATCGATCCGTGCGTGGAGAATCGCCCCACGCTGTTGTGTGCCGCGCTGGCCGATAAGGACGTGGCGGGTATCGTTGACGTTCTGGTTCCGGCGTTCCCCCGCGTGGTCGTGACGCAGACCGATTCCGATCGCGCCCTGCCGGCAGAGGAGCTCGCTGCCCTGGTGAGTGCCGATAAGCTCGCGGGCGTATACCCGAGCGTGTCCGAGGCCCTCGCTGCCTTCGATGCCGCGGGCGAGCCCTTCGTAGCAGCCGGCACCATCACCCTAGCCGGCGAAGTAGCGGGGCTGCTCCGTTAACCCATCCCCTCATCAGTTGCGGTGAAATACGGACTGTTTTACAAGCCAGAAGCCTCAAACAGTCCGTATATCACCGCAACTCAAAAGCAGTCAATTTGGGACGGGGCTTTTTGGCTGCCCTGTGCCCCGAGTTGACTCGCTTGCCACGAAATGGGCCTATCTACTACGTTTTACCGACTACCCCCGACCACACTGAGAATTGCGAAATGAAAACCGCAGGTAGATGGCTTACCAGTTTTGCGAAAACACGGGTATGGTCGACCCACGCGGGCTAAACGTAGTAGATAGGCCATTTTTGTGGCGGCATTCATGTGATGCGGCAAAGGGACAGCCCCTTTGCCGCATTGCCTAGTCTAAGCGGACCGGATCGTGGGGGTAGGCGTTGAGAATCTCGACGCCGTTCTCGGTCACCAGGGCTAGGTCCTCGATGCGGACGCCGGTGTGACCGGGGAGGTATATACCCGGTTCGATAGAGAACGTCATGCCCGGCTCTACGACCTGCTCGTTGGCGAGCGAGACATCGCCCGGCTCGTGGTCTTGCAGACCGATTGAGTGACCCAGGCGGTGCGTAAAGTACTGCCCATAGCCCGCATCCTCAATCACGTCGCGTGCGGCGCGGTCCAAGTCGCACATACGAACGCCCGGCGTGATGAGCGCCTCGGCGGCCTCGTTGGCGCGGCGCACGATGTCGTAGACGTGCGCGGTCTCCT
>DXZV01000009.1:12025-14957 GCA_019419485.1 Collinsella sp. | reverse complement strand
GCCCCAAAAGAACGTGCGTGTCATGTCCGAGCAGTAGTTGCGACGGCGTCCGCCAATGTCGAACAGCACCACGTCGCCATGCTTGAGCACGGTATCGTCGGGTTCGTGATGCGGGTCGCCGGCGTTGGCGCCAAAGCTCACGATGGGCGGAAAGCTAAAGCCCTCGCAGCCGTGCTTGCGGTACAGGCCGAGCATCTGGTCGGCGATTTCGCGCTCCGTCACGCCCTCGTGGACGAGTTTGATGGCATCGGCCATCACGGCGTCGTTGGCGGCCGAGGACACGCGCATAAGCTCCTGCTCGGCGGCATCCTTGTAGGTGCGCGCGGCGGTGACGGCAAAGTCACCCAGGAAAAACTCGCTTGCGGCGTGGTGCTCTATGAGCGGCATCAAAAAGCCGGAACGCATGACAGTGTCGACGCCAAGCGGCTTGGCTGGGTCGATCTCACTCGCGATGGCGTCGGTCACGACGTCGGTGTCGGTGTGGTAGGCCACGCGGGCATTGTCGTACTCGGGCAGCTGATGCAGGGCGTTGACTAAGATCACGGGCTCGTCATCGCGCGCGAGCAGCACGCCGCAAAAACGCTCGAACATATCGGCATAAAAGCCGGTCAGATAGTAGATCGACCACGGGTCATTCACAAGCAGCTGCGCGCCGGGGTGCTGAGCCTCGAGCGCATCGAGCACGCGCGCCACACGCTGGTCATCGACATGTGCCATACATCGTCCTTTCGCTAGGTTGCCACCATGGTATCCCATGCCCGGCACATAGGGACGTTCCTTTTATGCCGGCACCTTGGGACACTCCTTGCAAAAGCAGCTAAAAGAGCCCCGTCCCAAATTAGCTGCTTAGGTTGGATCGATGTTCATGCTGGCGACTAGGTCAATGTTGGTGCCGAGAAGATCTTCCTGCACGACGTCGCCCATGCGGATGGGGGCGTCGACGACTAGGCCGCGGATGAGGTCCATCGCCTGGGCATGGAGTTCGAGCGGGATGGCTTCGGCCGTGCGCACGGGCAGCAGCGCCTCGTCGCCGCCGGATACGGCCACGGTGGTGGTAAGCACGCGCATGGGACAGGTGAGCTCCTGATGCGCGAACGTATCGCCGCGCGGGCAGTTGTTGCCGGTCACGGAGCGCACTTCCACCACGGCGCCATTGGCGTCGCGCTCCACCTCTACGGGCAGAAGGCACTCGGATGGGCAGGTGGTGCAGTTGAACTGCAGCGTTTCGACCACGTTATCGCTCATAGTTTATGCCTCCTCGATGGAATCGACGGATAGAACAATCTCGCTGGCACCCAGATCGAGCGCCTGCTTGATGACCTTTGCCGGCAGTGGGAAGCTTTCCATAACACTCGGTTTAAACGCGCGGACCTTTCCGGCGAACAACTCCTCGCCGCCTGCCAGAATGCGTACGCAGGCGGCATCGACTGGCCGGCGCACGCGGAAGTTCAGCTTGGCGAGCGCCACGGCCGTAATGCGTCCCGGCAGCGCGTATCCCGCAATGCCTGCAGGGGAGACCGTGAGCTCGCAGCTCGTGTCCGCGACCGCGTTCGTTTCGGCTCCGCCACCCAGCGCGTACGCCGCCGCGGCTGCACCGGCGCGCTCGGACTCGGTCGTCACGTTGTCGGCCAGGTCGTGCACGTGCAGCACGTTGCCACAGGCAAAGATGCCCGGCACGCCTGTCTGGAGGCTCTGGTCAACTACGGCACCGCGCGTGCGCGGGTCAAGCTCTACGCCTGCGGCAACCGAAAGCTCGTTCTCGGGAATCAATCCCACCGAAAGCAGCAGCGTGTCGCACGGAACAATGCGCTCGGTCCCCGGAATGGGCGCCAGGTGCTCGTCGACCTGGCTTACCTCGACGGCCTCCACACGGTCGTGCCCGATCACGCGCGTGACGGTGGCGGACAGGTGCAGCGGAATGCCAAAGTCGTCCAGGCAGTTCTTGACATTGCGGCGCAGTCCGTTGGCGTACGGCATAAGCTCGTACACGCCCTCGACCGAAATTCCCTCGAGCGTGCAGCGGCGCGCCATGATCAGCCCGATATCGCCCGAGCCCAAAATGACGGCACGCGAGCCGGGCTTGAG
Source organism: Collinsella sp. (assembly GCA_019419485.1). GTDB lineage: Bacteria > Actinomycetota > Coriobacteriia > Coriobacteriales > Coriobacteriaceae > Collinsella. The sequence goes on along the minus strand of DXZV01000009.1, from coordinate 12,872 downwards.
GTTTTCGATATTGATGTATCGCTGCGCCAGGCCGGCCGTAAACACGCCAGCGGGACGGCTGCCGGGGATCTTGATCTCGCTGCGAGTGCGCTCGCGGCACCCCGTGGCAAGGACGACCGCGCTTCCGGTGAGCTGCAGCATGCCGGCGCGGCTCATGAGCGTGACGGCATGGACTGCGGTGGCTCCCGGGGCCTCGTCCACGCCCGACGCGCTCACGGCTGCGCCCGCGCCCTCGCCTGAATCAATCCCAATCACCATGCTGTTGAGGAACAGCGCAATGTCGGTTGCGTGCAACTGGTCGATAAAGCGCTGCGCGTGCTCGGGGCCGGTGAGCTCCTGTTTAAAGTGCGACAGGCCAAAGCCGGGGTGGATGCACTGGCGGAGGATTCCACCCAGGTGCTGCTCGCGCTCCACGATGGCCACGCGCGCTCCGGCCTTATGCGCGGCCAGCGCGGCAGCCATGCCGGCAGGTCCGCCGCCGATAACGACCACGTCGAAGGCTCGCGTTTGTACGGCTTCCACGACGCCGCAATCAATCGCACTCGATTTGAATTCCGCCATCCTAGCGCACCCCCTTCAAAGGTCCCTCGACCAGCCAAGATCCGGCATCCTCCAACAGCACTTCGCTGGGGTCGCAGCCCAGCTCGCGCGCCAGGATCGCCACCACGCGGCTCTGACAAAAACCGCTTTGGCACCGACCCATGCCGGCGCGGCAGCGGCGCTTGACGCCCTCGACCGAAATCGCGCCCGGACGGCGTCGGATCGCGGCCACAATCTCGGCCTCGGGCACCGTTTCGCAGCGGCAGACGATCTGCCCCCACGCGGGATCGGACTCAATGAGTCCTTC
>DXZV01000009.1:11316-12015 GCA_019419485.1 Collinsella sp. | reverse complement strand
GGCGCGCTCGCGACGCCTGGCGACTGAATGCCCGCCGCCTGGAACAGCCCCGGCCCCACGGCCGACTGTCCAATAAAGAAGTCGTTCGTCCCCTGAATGACCGGGCGCCCGCCGGCAAACGCGCGCACCACGCGGCGCGTATCCAGATCGGGCACCAGCTTGCGCGCGCCCGCTAACAGCGCGTTGACATCGCTCGCATAGGTCTGCGTGTCGCCCGGCTCGCGCACAGCAGCCGTGGCGGTAATCACGGTGTTGCCGTGCACGGTGCCCGTGACGATAACGCCCTTCGATATCGGCGTCGGCACCGGGTAGAGCGGCATGAGCGTGCGCGGTTCCTTGTCCAGCACCACGATGTTGCCCCGGCGCCAGACCATCTGAAACTCCTCTGCGCCCGCCATATTCGAGATGTCCGCGGCGCCGTTGCCCGCGGCGTTGATCAGGTAACGGCAGCGCACGTTGCCAGCTGGGGTCGCCAGCGTAAAGTGCGCGTCGTCGCCCGACCCCGCGACTTCAATCACCTCCACGGGTGCGGAGCGCATAAACGTCACCCCGTTGGCCACGGCGTTCTCCAGTGCGGCGATGGCAACCTCAAACGGGTCGACAAACCCAGTCGAGGGACACCACAACGCGCACGTTGCATCGGCACTGGCGCGCGGCTCTAATTCGTGGATGCGGTCGGGTCCGACGATTGACAGCTCG
>DXZV01000009.1:9764-11306 GCA_019419485.1 Collinsella sp. | reverse complement strand
CGGGCACCCCGTTGGCCAGGCCATTCTGGCGCAGCTTTTCCAGATGCGCGCGGTCCTCGTCGCTAAAGCTCAACACCATCGACCCGGTGCGTCGGAACAGGAAGCCCAGCTCCTGCGCCCACGTACCGTACAACTCGCAGCCACGGGCGTTGACCTGCGCCTTAACTGTGCCCGGCGCCGGATCGTAGCCGGCGTGCACTAGGCCGCCGTTGGCCTTCGACGCGCCCAGCGCAATATCGTTAGCCGCCTCGACCACGCAGATGGACAGGTCATAGCGCGCGAGCTGCCGCGCGATGGCGCACCCCGTGATGCCCGCGCCCACGATCGCGATATCAAACGTTTCCGTCACAGTGCCTCCCAGACGAGTTGACAGGCTGTCAATAAGACTATCCTACGGTCTGCACACCCCCAGCGCGGCGGCAATGCGGTGAACAGCCCCGCAACACCCGCCAACGGCAGACGAGGGCCGCCCAGCACGGATGCCGGCCACGTTAGGCCACGAGATCTTGCCACCCAACCTCGCGGTCGTCGCCGTTACCTGTTACAGATTGAGATGTTGAGACCACAGGCGCACGTTCGTCTCGATCTGTAACAGTAGGAGGGGAATTGCGGTCCTACGTGTTACAGATCGAGACGTTAGCCCGTCGGGTTATTCGTATGTCTCGATCTGTAACAGTAAGGACTGATTTTGCGGCCCAAGATGTTACAGATCGAGATTGAAGTCGGGGAGGGACCCCTGTGTCTCGATCTGTAACATCTAGACCAGGATTTCGTCTCCGCCCGTTACAGATTGAGATGTTTGTGTCCGCGCCAGCCCCGCGCCTAGCCGTGGTCCCTTATAAACAAACCCCGTGGTAAACTTGACCGGACTGTTAATATCCCGAAAGGTACCCGTAATGTCCAAGTACATCTCCGAGCTCATGTCGCCGCAGCTTATGGGCGCCGTCTATGCCTTCGTTGGCTTTATCATCGCCCTGTATGTGCTGTCGGTCGTCTATGTGTTCATCGACGCTCGCCGCCGCGGCGCCAGCGCCTACGTGGCATGGGGCATCATCGCCCTCATCCCGTTTGTAGGCCTCATTGCCTACCTGGTCCTGCGCCCGCACTCCTATGCGTCCGACCGCGAGGAGCAGGAGCTGGACATGGCCCTGCGCGAGCGCCAGCTTGCCCAGTACGGCACCTGCCCGCAGTGCGGCGCGCCCATCGAGAAGGACTTCGTCGTCTGCCCGGTGTGCGATACCCAGGTTCGCAACGTCTGCCCCAGCTGCCATCGCCCGCTCGACGCGCACTGGAAGGTCTGCCCCTACTGCCGAACTCGCATCCAGTAACGCATCCATCGCCGGGCCGGCCGCAAGCCACGCGCGCCCCGCACCCCGCGCCCACACGATGAAGCATGCGTAGAAAATCGCCCGCCGTGCCATTAAGGTGCGGCGGGCGCTTGTATACCAAGGCAACCTGCCTATAATGATGCAAGTCAAAAATGCCGAGCGCATCGCACGCACTTGCACCAGGCATCCGAGAGGAGAAAACATACCCATGAAG
>DXZV01000009.1:2806-9754 GCA_019419485.1 Collinsella sp. | reverse complement strand
GAGCTCCCGCAGGACGAGGTCACGCACGTCATCCGCCACTCCGCCGCGCACATCATGGCGCAGGCCATCAAGCGCTTGTACCCCGAGGCCGACTTTGCCTACGGCCCCGCGACCGACAACGGCTTCTACTACGACGTCGACCTGCCCGAGGGCGTTAAGATTAGCGAGGACGACTTCCCCGCGATCGAGGCCGAGATGAAGAAGATCGTTAAGGAGAACCTCAAGTTCTCCGTGTACGAGAAGCCCCGCGCCGAGGCCATCGCCCTTATGGAGGAGCGCGGCGAAAAGTACAAGGTCGAGCACATCGGCGACCTGGACGACGACGCCCGCATCACCTTCTACCAGCAGGGCGACTACATCGATATGTGCGTCGGCCCCCACATCTGCTACACCAAGGCGCTCAAGGCCTTTAAGCTCACCGGCGTCTCGGGCGCTTACTGGAAGGGTGACAAGGACAACAAGATGCTCACCCGCATCAACGGCGTCGCCTTTGCCACCAAGGAAGAGCTCGACGAGCACATGCACATGCTGGAGGAGGCCAAGAAGCGCGACCACCGCAAGATCGGCCGCGAGATGGACCTCTTTATGATGCGCGACGAGGCCCCCGGCTTCCCGTTCTTCCTGCCTAACGGCATGATCCTTAAGAACACGCTGCTGGACTACTGGCGCGAGATCCACCACAAGGCCGGCTACGTGGAGATTTCCACGCCGCTCATCATGAACAAACAGCTGTGGAAGACCTCGGGCCACTGGGACCACTACAAGGACAACATGTACTCCACCGTCATCGACGACGAAGAGTACTGCATTAAGCCCATGAACTGCCCGGGCGGCGTGCTGGTGTACGCCTCCAAGCCGCATTCCTATCGCGAGCTGCCCATTCGCGCCGGCGAGATTGGCCTGGTGCACCGCCACGAGCTGCGCGGCGCCCTGCACGGCCTGTTCCGCGTGCGCTGCTTTAACCAGGACGACGCTCACCTGTTTGTGCGTCCCGACCAGCTGACCGACGAGATCGTGGGCGTGGTCAACCTCATCGACTCCGTGTACCAAAAGTTTGGCTTTAAGTACCACGTTGAGCTTTCTACCCGCCCCGAGGACTCCATGGGTTCCGACGAGGACTGGGCGCGCGCCGAGGAGGGCCTGCGCACCGCTCTGGAGCAGCTGCATATGGACTATGAGGTCAACGAGGGCGACGGCGCCTTCTACGGCCCCAAGATCGACTTCCACCTGGAGGACTCGCTCGGCCGCACTTGGCAGTGCGGTACCGTCCAGCTCGACTTCCAGATGCCGCTCAACTTTGACCTGGAGTACGTAGACGCCGACGGCACCAAGAAGCGCCCCATCATGCTGCACCGCGTGTGCTTTGGCTCCATCGAGCGCTTCATCGGTATTCTGATTGAGCACTTTGCTGGCAAGTTCCCCACCTGGCTGGCCCCCGTGCAGGTCAAGGCGCTTCCGGTTTCCGAGAAGAGCCGCGACTACGCCCACGAGGTGTGCGCCAAGCTGGAGGAGGCCGGCATCCGCGTGGTCTGCGACGACCGTGACGAGAAGATTGGCTACAAGATCCGCGAGGCCCGCAGCATCGACCGCGTGCCCTACATGCTTATCCTGGGCGAGAAGGAGGTCGAGGCCGGCAACATCTCCGTCCGCGATCGCTCCAACGAGACCGTTCAGATGAGCGTTGACGAGTTTGTTGCCAAGGTACTCGAGGAGATTAAAACCCGCGCCTAAGGCAACCCAACAGAAACAACGAAAGGCGACCGTCCACAAAGGGCGGTCGCCTTTTTTAATGCCAAAACGAGAAAAAACCGCTGGTAGAGCGCCTTTTTTGTTGTGCAAAAAGGTACAGGTTTTTGTAGAGGGTTATGGAGATGTGTCCTTTCGCGCCGCAATTTGTGCAATCTGGGAAAACAGTCCGAATTAACTTGTATAATGGCTCGCGTCGAAAGATACAAAAACCTGTACTTTTGCGACTGCGCCTAGCTGCGAGCGAGAAGATGTTCTAAACGCCCCGGTATTTGCGTGCGTCGCAAAGCCAGAAAAGGGGGCGAGAGATGGAGCAGACAACGCGGCGCCAAGAGCAACTGCCGGGCGCATTCAACGGCGCAACTACCAACAGCCAGCATGGCCGCGTCCGCTGGTATCTGGTCCACACCCCCAACGGTAAAGAGCGCGAGACCTGCGAAAAGGTCCGCCGTATTATCCCGCACGATCTGATGCAGGACGCTTTTGTGATGCAAAAGGAGTTCTGGTTTAAGCGGGACGGCGCCTGGTCGCTCCAAACCAAACCCATGTACAAGGAATATTTCTTCGTCGCCACGCACGATGCCGCAGCGCTCGATAGGGCTTTGGCTCAACTGAGCTTTGGCTGCCGCATTGCCGGCAGCAGGGAGCGGGCCTATGCGCCTATGCCGGACGATGCGCAGGAGTGGTACCGCAGCGTGCTGGACGACGACGGAGTGGTGCGCAACAGCGTGGCGCGCATAGAAGATGGCGTGCTGCACATAGAGCAGGGTCCACTTGTGGGGCAAGAGGCCCGCGTTAAAAAGGTCGACCGTCATAAGCGCTGGTGCCTGGTGGACGTGGGCGAAGGCGTCTCCGCTTTTAGGGAGCTGCTTCCGCTGGACGTTCCCAGCAAAACGTAAGGGATACGTTGCACCGGCAATTTATTTGGTTTTTGAATTTGTGGATTTGGGGGGGGTCCTGGGGACAGGAACGAAAGTTTTATTGTGACTGCTAAAGAAGTAACAGAGAATAATGCGCCCGTGGGGGCGACGCTCATTGCTCGGGCCATGGACCGGCGCAAGGGCACGGCGGGTGCTGGGGTCGGCTCCGCTGCAAACACGGGTGCGGTGAGCCTCCCGGGCTCGCCCGAGTTCGCTGCAGAGTCCCGTGCGCTCGACACGCGATCGCTTGGCTACCGCTTCGTGAAGCGCACGTTCGACATCGCGTTCAGTGCGTGCGTCTGCGTCGTGGCTCTTATCCCTGGCACGGTTCTTTGCGCGTTCATTGCGGCCGACACCAAGGGTGCTCCCATCTATGCGCACGAGCGGGCTGGGCGCTTCGGTCGCCCCATCCGCGTGCTCAAGTTCCGCTCCATGGTCGCCGACGCCAACGACGTGGAGAAGTACCTCAGCCCCGAGCAGATCGAGGAGTGGCACCGCGAGCGGAAGGTCACAAACGATCCCCGCATCACCAAGCTAGGCCGCGTCCTGCGCAAGACTTCCCTGGACGAGCTGCCCCAGTTCTTCAACGTGCTCGCGGGCCAGCTCTCCGTCATCGGCCCTCGCGCCATCACCTACGAGGAGCTCGGGAACTATACGCACGAGCAACAGGTGCAGGTGCTTGCCGTCCCGCAGGGCATTACCGGTGCCTGGCAGTCGGGCCCGCGCAACCTCGCGACCTTCGAGAACGGCCTGCGCCAGGAGTTCGAGCTTGCCTACGCGAAGGGTGCCAGCCTCAAGGCAGACTGGAAGGTCTTCTTCAAGACCTTTGGCGTCATGTTCGGCAAGAAGAAGACGGGGAGGTAGCGCATGAGTGCTGACAAACCCCTCGTCTCGATCGTGGTGCCGACCTACAAGCGCTCTGACAGGATTCGCGTGGCCCTGGACTCAATCGCCGCGCAGGACTACGGCGCGGAGAACATCGAACTGATTGTAGTGAGCGACAATCGGCCGGAGTGGCCGGAAAGCGCCGAGACCGACGCGGCGGTCGCCCCCTATGCCGCGAGCCTTCCGCACTTTAGGCTGCTGCGCACCTCCGGCCAGACCGGCGGCGGGGCGGCGCGCAACTACGCCTGCCGCCAGGCGACGGGCGAGTACCTCACGTTCCTCGACGATGACGACGAGTTCCTGCCTGACAAGGTGTCCACCCAGGTCGCCTTCATGCAGGAAAACTCCCTCGACATGAGCTGGCAGGATGTCTCGTGGTATGACGAACGTGGCCGGCTTGTGGAGCACCGCAGGCTCGACCATTGCGAGGACTTCTCCACCGAGGGTCTGCTGCGCGCGCACCTCCTAACGCCGATAAGCCCAACGGCCATCTATATGCTCAGGCGCGACCTGTTCGACCGCACTGAGGGTTTCGGCGAGGTGGCGACCGGCCAAGACTGGTGGCTGATGCTGCGCTGCATAGAGGCTGGCGCCCACATGGGCTACATGCCCGAGGTGCACGTGAGGCAGTACCTCCATTCCGGCGAGAGGCTCTCGCTTGGCAAGAACAAGGTAAACGGCGAGGTCGCAAGGCACGAGGTGGTGCGCGGCTACTACCCGCGCCTCAGCAAGAAGGATGTGCGCTACATCGAATTTCGCCACAACGCCGTGCTCGCCTTCGCTATGAAGCGCAGCAACCAGCCAGGCCAGGCTGTGATTTACGCCTTAAAGGCCATTGCCTCATCGCCCGCCGCCTGCGTCTCTGAGGCGCTGAAGTTCTTCGGCAAGGCGAAATCCTAACTATTTCATATGTGTGCCTGCTCTTAACGAAAGGTTGAATGATATGTCCGAAAAAATGAAGATAGCAGTCGCCGGCACCGGCTATGTGGGGCTCTCGTTGGCCGTTCTGCTCTCGCAGCACAACGAGGTGCGCGCGCTCGACATCGTCTCCGAGAAGGTAGAGAAGATTAACGCTTTTCAGTCGCCCATCCAGGACGACGAGATTGAGCTCTTCCTGGCCGAGGCTAAGGCGGGCACGAGGAAGCTCGACCTGCATGCAACCGTGGACGTCGCCGAGGCCTATACAGGCGCGGATTTCGCCATCGTGGCCACGCCAACGAACTACGACTCGGACCGCAACTTTTTCGACACCTCGTCTGTTGAAGCCGCAATTTCGGCAATCCGCTCGGTGAACCCGACGGCCTGGATTGTCATCAAGTCGACCATCCCTGTGGGTTACACTTCGTCGCTTCGCGAGACGCTTGGCGACAGCCGCATCATCTTCAGCCCCGAGTTCCTTCGAGAGAGCAAGGCGCTCTACGATAATTTGCACCCTAGCCGCATCGTTGTGGGCGCGCCCAAGGACGACGAGGAAGCTGTGAAGGCCGCAAAGACGTTTGCTGGGCTGCTCGCCCAAGGCGTCGGCCCCGCCGAGCTTGAGCGCACCAACCCTGATGGCACGACGGGCATCCCGCAGCTCGTTCTTGGTACCACCGAGGCGGAGGCCGTGAAGCTGTTCGCCAACACCTACCTGGCACTTCGCGTGGCGTACTTCAATGAGCTGGACACTTACTGCGAGATGAGGGGACTCAACACCAAGGACGTCATCGATGGCGTGTGCCTAGAGCCCCGCATTGGCTCCCACTACAACAACCCCTCCTTCGGCTACGGCGGCTACTGCCTGCCCAAGGACACCAAGCAGTTGCTGGCCAACTATAAGGACGTGCCTCAGAACCTTATCGAGGCCATCGTCGATGCCAACCGCACTCGCAAGGACTACATTGCAGACGAGGTACTGCAACTGCTGTGGGACAAGGTATACGAAGGCAAGGAGAAGCCCGTGGCGGGCGTGTACCGCCTGACCATGAAGTCGAACTCCGACAATTTCCGCGCCAGTTCCATCCAGGGCGTTATGAAGCGCGTGAAGGCCAAGGGAGTGCCGGTCGTTGTCTACGAGCCAACGCTGGACGCGCCGGAATTCTTCGGTTCCGAGGTGACGCATGACCTTGAGAAGTTCAAGGCCGAGTGCGACGTGATCATTGCCAACCGGTGGAGCGACGATCTGGCCGATGTTGCCGGCAAGGTGTATACCCGCGACCTATTCAAGAGGGATTAGTATTTGTGGCGATTACTGCTGATAAAAAAAAGAGACGGCTGCTCCTTCTGACGAGGATGTTCCCCTTTAACCGCGGCGAGGTCGCCGCTGAGTCCTATCTCGAGAACGAGATAGGCGTTCTTTCGACCTATTTCGACGAGGTGCTCGCCGTGGGGACCGAGGCGCAGCCGGGTGACGCGCCCACCTGCGCGCTGCCGGGCAATGTGACGCCCCTGGCCTTGGGTTGCGGTAATACCTCCAAGGACAAGGCTTTGCTTGCAGTCAAAGGGATCGCGTTTCCCCTTTTGGGCGGTGCGGACGTTCGTGAGGCCTATGCCACAGAATCCGTTCATGGAATCGGAAAGCGCGTGTTTCGGGGCTACTTTGCCGCGAGGGCGAAGGCAAAGGCGGACGTGCTTGCGGAGGAACTGGTCCGCTTTGGCTTTGAGCCCACGCACATATACAGCTTTTGGCTTTACGACACCGCTTTGGTCGCTGCTTGGCTGACCGGCACGTACCCATGTGCACGCGCCGTTGCGCGTGCACATGGGTACGATCTGTATGCAGATCGTACCCATGTGCATTATTTGCCCTTCCGGGGATACCTCCTATCCAAGCTTTCCGGAGTGCTTCCCTGCTCGAAAGACGGGGAGGAATACATAAACGCGAACTGGCCGGGCCATGAGGGCAAGGTGACGACCTCCTATCTCGGAACGCGGGAGATGCCAGACAAGTCCGGCGAGCCGTTGACCTGCCCGTTGCGGGTCGTCTCGTGCTCGCGTATTGTCGACGTTAAGCGCGTGCCTCTTCTTGCTAAGGCTGTCACCCTTCTTGATGCCGAAGGGCTTCGCGTCGAATGGACCCATTACGGCGACGGCCCACAGCTCGAGGAGGCGAGGGCCGCCTGCTCGTTGCTGACGCACTCCACCGCGAAGTTCGCGGGGGCTTTGCCGAACGACGCGCTTTTGGGGGAGTACGCAGCGAAGCATTTCGACGTCTTCGTGAACGTCTCGTCAAGCGAGGGCCTGCCGCTTTCGATCATGGAGGCCTGCGGATTCGGCATTCCCGTCATCGCCACGGACGTTGGCGGAACCCACGAGATAGTAAGCGATGGCGTCAACGGCTTTCTCCTACCTAGCGACTGTGGACCGGAAGATGTCGCCGCGGCCATAAAGCGATTCGTCTTTTTGGGCAAGGCCGAAG
>DXZV01000009.1:0-2796 GCA_019419485.1 Collinsella sp. | reverse complement strand
GTTTGGGAGAGGGACTTCCGTTTGGAGGCCAACGTGGAGGGGCTTGTGCGCTCGCTCGGAGTCGATTACAGAAACGAAGGTGAATGATGGGCCAGATTGCGCAGAAGATGACCATGCTCAAAAGGTGGAGCAAAATGCTCACTGGCAAGACGGCTGTGGCCGTAGAGCAGAGCATGGGCAGGGCCTATAATGTCGGACAGTTGTCCGGGTACTACAACGATTTGACCGGCAAGGTCACTGGCAGTACTCTGCTCGACGAGGGCGGTGTCCCTGTTAGCGTCATCGCCGGTGGGGCGCGGGTGCATTTCCCCATCGCCATTTTCCAATACGGTTTGGGCTGTTACGACTTGAGCATTCTCAGGTCGGATGAAGTTGAGCGCTTTCTCGACGCACTAAGGGTATGCTCGGATTGGGCGATCGGCGCCCAGCGGGATGACGGCTCTTGGGACGCATTTGGTCCGATAGGCAGCGCTAAGTACTCCGTCTCCTCGATGGCCCAAGGCGAGGGGTGCTCGATGCTGCTGAGGGCCCATGCGGCTTTCGGGGACGAGTGCTATAGAGTTGCGGCGCTGAAAGCTGCCGAGTTCATGCTTATCGACATGGACAATGGCGGCGTGTCGTCGCATGACGGGGGAGAACTGTTCCTGGAGGAGTACCCTCAACGCCCCAGGCGCAGTGTCATGAACGGTTGGGTGTTTAGCCTTTTCGGTCTCTATGACGCATCGTTGGTCGACGCGCGCTTCGCCGGGCCATTCAAGCACTCTGCGGAGACGTTGGCTTGCCATTTGGATGACTACGACGCCGGCTTCTGGTCTTATTACGACATGGAAAAGCGTATCGCCTCTCCCGCCTACCATCATCTACATATAGCGCAGCTCCGCGCAATGGCGGATCTTTCAGGCGACGCAAGGTTCGCGGTGAAGGCCGAGGTATACGAGCGCTATCAGGAATCTCCGGCCAACCGCAGGAAGGCGATTGCTAAAAAGGCGCTGCAGAAGCTGATCGAGAAATCCGATGCGGTGATCGTCCAATGAAGAAGGCCCTCTATATCGTGACCTCGATGGACACCGGCGGGGCCGAGACGGTATTCATGAAGTATTACCGGGCTTTGGACAAGTCGCGCTATCAGCTCGACTTCTGTGTGTCGTCCGACGTGCCGGGCTTTTACGACGCCGAAATCGAGTCGATGGGCGGCAGAATTGTGCACACAGTCAAGAAGACCGAGGCCGGGCCGGTCGCTTCGTTCAAGCGGCTCATGCAGATAGCCCGGGACGGCGGTTATTGCTGTGCTGTCAGGTCGTCTCAGCACAGTCTTTCCTGTCTTGATTTGCTCGCCATGAGATTCGGAGGCGTGTCCAGAACCATATTCAGGTCAAGCAACACGGGTACAGTTTCGAACAGCAAAAAGGAGACCCTGCTGCACAATCTTTTCAAGCCCCTTGTCAGGGTTGCGGCGACCGACTTCGCCGCCCCGTCTACCGAGGCGGGCGTCTACATGTTCGGCAAGGCGGGGGTATCGGGGCCGCGTTTCCATCTCATGAAGAACGCGCTCAACCTCGAGGACTACGCCTATGACGCTTCGACACGGGACGATGTTAAGCGCGAACTGGGCGTTCCTGCCGAGTCCTATGTCGTCGGGCACGTCGGGAGGTTCAGTGAGCAGAAGAACCACCTCTTCCTTGTCGATGTTTTTGCTGAAATCGCCCGGAGAAGGCCAGACGCCGTCCTCATTCTCGTCGGCAAAGGCGAGACACGCACGGCCGTTGAGAGGCGCGTTGCCGAGCTCGGATTGACCGATAGGGTGGTGTTTGCCGGGGTTAGGAGCGATGTCCGCCGTCTCTATTCGGCTATGGACGTCTTCATCTTCCCCTCTGTCTACGAAGGCCTGCCGAACGTCGTCGTCGAGGCGCAGGCAAACGGACTCCCTTGCGTGATTAGCGACTCCATCACGCGGGAGGTTGGCATTTGCGAGAACGTCGTTTACAAAAGTCTGGGCGACGCTCTGGACGAATGGGCCGACGCCGCGCTCTCCGCGGATCGCATAGGGTCAAGCGCCAGTGCGAGGGATTTGAAAGGCTCGGGCTATGAAATCAATTCGGAGCTTCCCGGTTTCGTGAGGCTGGTATTCGGATGAACTTTATCGAAACATCGCTTTTCTACTTTCTTGTCGTTTTGCTTTCAGCGGCGCTTGCGCGCATGTCGGAAAACGGCAAAAGTAAGGCTGGGCTGGTCGCTGCCGTGGTTCTTCTTACCGCCGTCGGGGGCTTGAGGTCGTATGCGGTTGGGCAGGATACCCTGGGTTATAAAGAGGGAATCGAGTACTTCTACGCGTATGGGACCACGATGTGGAACCATACGTTCAGCGTTCCGTACGGTGTCTTCACAAGTGCGGTGCTCCATATCTGTAACAATTACTCGTTCTTGCTCGTCGTCGAGTCGCTGATCACCAACGCCTTTTTTGCTTTCAGGCTTTGGGATTTTAGACGAACGGCATCGCTCTCGTTTGCGATGTTCGTCTATACGGCAACGGTGTTCCCGCTGTCTATGTGTCTGACGTGCCAGATGATTGCAGTCTCGCTGGTTTTCTACGCAACCAGGTTTTTAGAACAGAATAAGCCGTTGCTTTTTTGCGCTTGGTGGGCTGTTGGCGCTCTTTTTCACGCGTCCGCCCTGATAGGGGTCCTATTCCTCATCTACTACCTATTTTCCAACAAAAGCAAGAGCCGATCGCAGTTCGCCGCGAAGATGCTTGCATCGGTTGCCCTGCTGTTCCTGGCAGCTTATGCGGGCTCTAAG
>DXZV01000089.1:5280-7335 GCA_019419485.1 Collinsella sp. | reverse complement strand
CGCCGCCCTTCACGCGGATCTCGTTCCACAGGTAGTCGTAGGAGAGCGCGTTGGCGGCAACCGCCCAGGCGCCCGTCACGTCAATGCCCAGGCGGCGCGTACGGCTGCGGATTCCGCGCGGCCGACGAGCGTCAGGCGGCGTTCTACACCTACCGCGACCCGGCAATCGACCCCTCGATTGAGCGCGTGGCGCGCGCAGGCGAATGGCTCGGCAGCTTTGAGCCCGACGAGGCCGCCTTTGAGGGCTTTATCGTGAGCTGCGTGAGCGGCGTGGACGCGCCGGTGAAGCCGTACGCGCTCACCAAGCGCCGCAACACGACCTACCTGGCCGGGCTTGATCCACATGCACGCGAGAAGCGTCGCGCCAAGATGCTCGCCGCCACGCCCGGTGAGCTGCGCTCGCTCGGCGCCGACGTGACGCGCATTGCGGCCGAGTCGCCAACCTGCGTCTTTGGCGGCCGAGACGTCATCGCCAAGAGCAACGCCGGCTTTAACGTCGTCGACCTGATGGGCTAACGCACAGCAAAGGTAGATTTTTGGGACATGCCTGAAAATCTACCTTTTCTTTTGCCGCTGCCTGCCGGTTTGTCTCGATTTGTAACGCCAGGACGGCAATATTAGCTCCAGATGTTACAAATCGAGACGTTTTCGGATGACGCCGGCCCTTTGTCTCAATCTGTAACATCTAAGTCCAATTTTGCCGAGTTACTGTTACAGATCGAGACAAACCGCTGTAGACACCCGCCCCCAGCAAACCCCCACGAAGGGGCAGGTGCCTTTGCGTTGGTTCGAACACTTGTTCTATACGTACACATGTTCTATAGCAAGGGTGTTTGCATCGGACTTAAATTGCAACTAAGATATAGTTGCAAAATGTGAGGCGGGATGGCTCGGACCGATAAACTCATCGCCCAACTGCTTAGCTGCCCTTCGACGTATCGGTATACCGATTTTTTAAAAGTCATGGCTTCATATGGCTTTGAAATGGACAGCAAAGGCAAGACATCCGGATCGCGCATTCGCTTCTACAGGCCATCAGATGGCAGGATGTTCGTAATGCACGCGCCACATCCATCTGACGAATTGACGGCGGGGACCATTCGAAACATCGTTCGATTTCTGCAAGATGTCGGAGGTAGTCATGAGTAACGTTTTGGCATACAAGGGTTATTTCGCCCCAGTCGAGTTCGATGCCGAACAGCATGTGCTAACAGGTATGGTCACCGGCATTAGGGACGCAATCGTATTTGAAGGCTCCACAGCTGAAGAGGTGGAGCAATGCTTCCACGACGCCGTCGACGATTACCTTGAGTTTTGCGCCGAGAAAGGCAAGGAACCCGAGCGGGCTTTTAAGGGCTCGTTCAACGTAAGAACGGGCTCTGAGCTCCACAAGCAAGCGGCGCTGGCAGCGGCAAAGAAGGGTGAGTCACTCAATAAGTTTGTGACTGAAGCAATCGCTGCGGCGTTATAGCATTAACGCATAGGCCCAAACAACCACAAAGGGCGCAGTTCACAGGCATATTTGCGGTGGCTTTACTGCCCATATCGCGTTTGCCCAGATAAAACCTGCCAAAATAAACCTGTCCCTTTTTGGCAGGTTTGCTAGAGGAGGCTGGGATGGATAAGGTTGAGCTGCGACGGGCGGCGATTGCTCGGCGCGATGCGATTGATTTGGATGTGTGGGCGGCGAAGTCCGCCGTTATCTGTGCGCGGCTTGTTGAGCTGTTGGATCGCTTGGATGCCGCGACGCCGCACACCGTTGCCGCCTATGCCGCGATGGGTTCCGAAGTCGATCCTGCCGCGTTTGCCGCAGCGGCCGCCAAACGCGGCTGGCGCGTGGCCTATCCGTGCATACTCTCGGCAACAGACGCCGCAGCTTGTGGCCAGCGCATGTGCATGCGGGCAGTTGCCGGCGGCGATGCGTCCGCGGCTCCGTTTATCGCCCACCCCACGCGGGCCTTCGCGGCCATGGACATCGACAGCGACCGCTTCCCCATCGTGTCTGCCGAAGCTCTCGACATGGTCGTCGTGCCGCTCGTAGCCTTCGACCGCGCC
>DXZV01000089.1:2839-5270 GCA_019419485.1 Collinsella sp. | reverse complement strand
CTCGCCCGCATGCCAAATCATCGGCATCGCCTTTGACGAGCAGCGTGTCGACCACGTTCCCACCGACGCCCACGACCTGCCGCTACCCCACATCATCAGCGCCTAACGGCTGACGCACATCCCGACGGCCTAGTGCTCCTCGCCGGCGCGGGCCAGGTCGTAGGGCGTGGTCTGGTAGACGTAGTAGTTGAGCCAGTTGGTGTAGAACAGCTGAGCCTGACTGCGCCAGACGTTGCGCGGCTCGGCGGTGGGATCGTCGCCCGGGAAGTAATGCGCCGGCACCTGAGGGTTGAGCCCGCGCTTCACGTCGCGCTCGTACTCCAGGCGCAGCGTGTCGGTATCGTACTCGGGATGACCAAAGACAAAGAAGCGGCGGCTGTCGGTCGACTTGACGATGTACAGGCCCACCTCGTCGGACACGGCCACGACCTCAAGCTGCGGCTCGGCCTCCACGTCCTCGCGGCGCACATCGGTGTTGCGCGAATGCACGGCATAGAAACGGTCGTCAAAGCCGCGGACCAGCGGGCTTTGCGGCTTCACCAGATAATGCTCGAACACGCCACTCGCCTTTGCCGGCAGATCGTACTTCTGGATACCGTAATGATGGTAGAGCCCCGCCTGCGCGCCCCAACAAATATGCAGCGTAGAGTGCACATGCGTGGTGGACCAATCCATGATCTGGCAGAGCTCGGGCCAGTAGTCGACCTCCTCGAACGGCATCTGCTCCACCGGCGCGCCCGTGATGATCAGGCCGTCGTAGTGGATGTCGCGGATGTCGTCGAACGTGCGGTAGAACGTCTCCAGGTGGCCGGCACTCACGTGCGTGGCCTCGTGCGTTTTGGTGCGCAGCAGGTCCACCTCCACCTGCAGCGGCGTGTTGGAGAGCTTGCGCATGATCTGCGTCTCGGTGGCGATCTTGGTGGGCATGAGGTTGAGGATGAGCACGCGCAGCGGCCGGATGTCCTGGTGCAGCGCGCGGTACTCGGTCATGACAAAGATGTTCTCGCTCTCGAGCTGCGCGGCGGCAGGGAGGGCGTCGGGAATACGAATGGGCATGGATGCTCCTTACGAGTCAGTTGCAGCTATGGTACAACGACCGGCCCCATCCGCGCGAGCGCATCGCCCAGCGATGCCGTCAGCGGCCCAAATCACTCCAAAAGTAGAGATTAAGGCATGCCCAAAAAATCTATGGCGCTTTAGCCTAGCAAAGTGACAGCTGGACGCTACAATGGTCCGACGCAAAAAACTCGGTCGAAAGGATACATATATGTTCCAGACGCGTAAGATCGGCGTGGTCGGCCAGGGCCACGTAGGAGCACATGTCACCAACAGCCTACTTATGCAGGGCATTGCCGATGAGCTGTACCTGTGCGATATCAACGAGGCCAAAGTGACGTCCGAGGTCCAGGACCTGCGTGACTCCCTTTCGTTTGTCCCGTACAACACCAAGATCGTCAATTGCTACGACCACTACGAGGAGCTGGCCTGCTGCGACGTCATCGTCAACGCCGCCGGCAAGGTCGCGCTGGCCGCCGGCAACCGCGACGGCGAGCTGTTCTTTACCACCGATGCCGCCCGCACCTTTGCCAAGCGCATCGTCGACGCCGGCTTTGACGGCATCTTCGTGAGCATCTCCAACCCCTGCGACGTCGTGTGCACCGAGTTGTGGCACCTGACCGGCTACGATCCCAAGAAGATCATCGGCTCGGGCTGCGGTCTGGACTCCGCTCGCCTGCGCACCGAGATCTCCAAGAAGGTCGGCGTGAGCCCCAAGTCCATCGACGCCTATATGATCGGCGAGCACGGCTTTAGCCAGCTGGCCGCCTTTAAGGCCGCGACCATCGCCGGCAAGAGCCTCAACGAACTCCAGGCCGAGAACCCCGACAAGTACGCCTTCGACCACATGGAGGTCGAGGAGCTTGCACGCAAGGGCGGCTATGTGACCTACCAGGGCAAGCAGTGCACCGAGTACGCCGTCGCCAACTCCGCCGCGCGCGTCTGCGCCGCCGTGCTTCACAACGAGCACGCCGTGCTTTCCGCCTCCACGCTTATGACCGGCCAGTATGGCGAGGAGGGCATCTTCACCTCCCTGCCGTGCGTGATCGGCGCCGAGGGCGTCGAGGAGGTCTACACGCTGGACCTGTCCGAGTACGAGCTCGAGGGCTTCCACAAGAGCTGCCAGCACATTCGCGACAACATCGCCCAGCTCGACTGGTGGGACGCCGAGGCCTACGACGCAAAGTAGGCCGCTGGCTGCCGCAACCTTACGAATCTAAGCGCGATACTAAGCGGGCTGCGCCGGAAATCCCCGGCGCAGCCCGCTTTTCGACTCATGCAACACGCTCGCACATTTAGGTCTAATACTTTCCCCGAGAAGTGAACGAGCAAAATCGAGCCCCCGGAGCATCGACACTTTATGGGAGCCATTTCC
>DXZV01000089.1:0-2829 GCA_019419485.1 Collinsella sp. | reverse complement strand
AGGCCCCGACGTGAGAAGTTGTTATCCCGGTAACTTAATACCGCTCGATTAGTACTGCTCGATACCCATGTAGCGACGGACCTCGGGGCTGTGGTCGAACACCTTGCCGCGGGCGGCGCGCAACTCGCAGCTCATCGCATAGAAGAAGATCGGCTCCAGGAACGAACGCACGCTGGCGGGCACCTCGCCCACGCCGTACTCGAGCGCATCGAGCACCATGACCGTATCGGTGTGCGTGTTGAGGAATGCAAGCGCGCGCTCCTCCATGGGGCGGCACTCGCCCGATCCGAGCTGCACGAAATAGAACACGCCGGGCTCGGTGGCCTCGAACGGGCCGTGGAAATACTCGCCGGAGTGGATGTAACAGCAGTGCTGCCACTGCATCTCCATGAGCGAGCAGATGGCCATGGCGTAGGTCTGGCTAAAGTTGGGGCCGGAACCCAGGATATAGAAGAACTTGTGCTGCTGGCAGAGCTCGGCAAAACGGGCGCCTAGCTCGGCGTTGACCTTCTCGCGGGCAGCGGGCAGCAGCGCATCCATCTGCTTAAGGCCGGCGTACATGTCGGCAAGCGCCTCGTAACCCTCTTGCTGGTCGAGCAGCTCGGCAGCCATCAGGGCGCCGATGCCCTGCGGCACCTCGGCCTGCGGCACGCCTTCGCCCCACGGATAGACCCAGGTGGTCCACTTGCCGTTATCGATCTTGGAGCCCTCGCAGTCGGTGAGGGCGACAACCTCGGCGCCGGCGGCCAGCGCCATCTCGCAGCCGTCGACGACCTCCTGCGTGTTGCCGCTGTGGCTGCAGGCGATGACGAGTGACTTCTCGCCAAGACTCTTGGGAGCCATCAGGCAAAACTCGCGTGCCGTGTAGACCGTCGAGGTAAACGTGGTGGCCTCGCGCTTGAGTAGCTCGTTGGCCGGCATCAGGTCGATCATCGAACCGCCGCAGGCGATCCAAAAGACGTTCTCAATCTTGCCCTTGCGCTCGATAATTTCCTGAACCAGATCGTGTGCGTTCACGGTGATGTTCCTCCTTGTGTGGCGGCTTTGGACGACGGCAGCTCGTACCTGCTGTCGTTCTATGTTGTCCTATTTATAGCACGCACGACGATGCACGTGAAGTCATTTCACCAAACTTGTTCTATGTTGTTCTATCTGTGGACGTTAGATGTCGAACACGTAGCGCGAGCCCACGATCTTTTGGCGTCCGAGCAGCAAGGGCCGCTCGTCCGCATCGGTAAAGTACGCCTCCATATAGAAGAGCGGCTCGCCGACCGGCACCTCCAGCAGCGAGGCCGCCTGAGCATCGGCAAGCGCAATCTCCACCGTACAGGGGTCGGACTTGAGCGGCGCGCGGCCCGAATGCTCGGCAACGAGCGCAAAGATGGAATTGTCCGTGAGGTCCTTGTCGGCAAGCGTCTGCAGATAGGGATGGTCGGCCAGCACAAAGGCGTTGTTCTCGAGCATGACGGGCACGCCGTCTGCCGTGCGCACGCGCTCGACAACGATGAGCTCGCAGCCGGGTTCCACACCAAAAAACGCCGCGTCCTCGCGCGTCGCCGCAACCACCGTGCGCGACACCAGGCGTGCTCCGGCCACCATGTCGTTGGCGGCGCAACCCTCGGAAAAGCTCTGAACGTCACCCTTCTGGACAATCTTGCGTTTGAGCTTGGGCGCACACACAAACGTGCCCCTCCCCTGCTGGCGGTTGAGATACCCCGCGCGCGACAGCTCCTCGACGGCGCGGCGCACGGTGATGCGTCCCACGCCGTAGTACTTCGCGAGCTCCATCTCGGAAGGAATGCGCGAGCCGGATGCGTACACGCCGCGCGCGATCTCGCCCTTTAGGTCGTCCATAACCTGCTGGTACAGCGGCACGGCGGACACCTCAGTGCGCTCGGTTTTATCGTCGGATGCCATCATTACGCTCCATCCCGTGCATGCTCGGACTCAAACTCTTCAATCGCCGCCATAAACTGCTCGCCAAAGGCATCGGCCTTTTTCTCGCCAATACCGTTGACCTGGATAAGCTCGTCGCGTGTCTGAGGTCGTAGGCGGCACAGGCCGCGCAGGGCCTTGTCAGAGAAGACCATGTACGGCGCCATCTCCAGCTCGGTCGAAATCTCCTTGCGCAGGGCACGCAGGCGCTCGAACAGCTCGGCATCGTCACCCACGCGCGGGCGCTGATCTAGCTCGGCCTCCTCACGCAGCAGATCCACCGCGCGGCGGGCACGGGCCGAGGCCTTGTGCTTGGACGCACGACGCTTAACGGTAAAGGCAAACGCCTCATCCTCGACCTCGGCGGCACGCGGGCCCAGCCCCACGACCGGGTACTGCCCCTGCGAGGCGGCCAAGTAACCGCGGCCGCACAGCTGGCCGATGATGTCCTTGATGCGCCCGACCGATTCGCTCGACAGCTCACCATAGCCGCGGTCCTCGTCCAGATGCATCTGGCGAATGCGCTCGGTGTTGCCGCCGTGGAGCACGTCGGCGATGAGCGACTTGCCAAAGCGCATGGGTCGCGTGGCCACATAGCGCACAGCGGCGCGGGCCATATCGGTGACGTCCTCGACCTCGAACTGCGTGAGGCAGTTGCTGCAGTTGCCGCAGCCCTCGGCCTCGTCCGTGGCGGTGGCGCCCGCACCAGCCGCGGCAGCATGCTCGGCCGCGGCCTCGTCGCCAAAGTAGCGCAACATATATTCGCGCAGGCAGCCGGTGGTATTGCAGTAGCCCTCCATCTGGCTGAGCAGACGGTAGCGGTTCTGGAGCGCCCACGCGCGCTGCTCGTCGTCGAGTGCCTCGTCGGCCGCATCGCCGCGGTCGATCAAAAAG
>DXZV01000088.1 GCA_019419485.1 Collinsella sp. | reverse complement strand
CTCCATGACCTCGGCTTCTTTTTCCTTCAGAAGCTCCTCGACCTTGGCGACATACTCATCGGTGTGCTTCTGGACCTTGGCCTGCTCGCGACGGACATCGTCCTCGGTGAGCTCCTCATCGCGCTCGAGCTTGTTGTTAAAGTCGCGACGGATGTTACGGATAGACACCTTGGCCTGCTCGGCGTACTCGCGGCACTCCTTGACGAGCTCGCGACGGCGCTCCTCAGTGGGAGCCGGGAACGGAAGACGAACGACGGTGCCATCGGAGTTGGGGGTAATACCCAGATCGGAAGCGCCGATGGCCTTGACGATAGCATTGATGAGCGCCTTGTCCCACGGCTCGATGAGCAGCATGTGGGCCTCGGGGGTCTTGACGGCGGCAACCTGCGTGACCGGCGTGGGAACACCGTAATAATCGACGATGATGTCGGACAGAATGTTGGCATTGGCGCGGCCGGTACGAACCTTGGAGAAGTTATGCTTGAGGGACTCGAGCGACTTGTCCATATGGGCGGTGATGTTCTCTGCCATGCTTAATCCTCCTGATAGACGAGCGTGCCGACGGGCTCACCCGCGAGCGCGCGCTTGACGGTGTCCTCGCCATCGATGTTGAGGACCAAAATAGGCATACGGTTATCCTGGCACAGAGCCGTAGCCGTGGAATCCATAACCTGCAGGCCGCGAACGAGAACCTCGTGATAGGTAATCTTGTCAAAACGGACGGCATCGGCGCACTTGACGGGATCCTTGTCGTAGATGCCGTCAACCTTGGTGGCTTTAATCAGAATCTCGGCGCCGATCTCGCACGCACGAAGAGCCGCGGCGGTGTCGGTCGTAAAGTACGGATTACCCGAACCGGCGGCAAAAATAACAACGTTGCCCTTGGAAAGGTGGTTGATAGCGCGACGGCGAATATAGGGCTCGCAGATCTCGTTCATCTGGATAGCGCTCATCACGCGGCAGGGAACATCGTTATGCTCGAAGGCATCCTGCAGGGCGAGCGCGTTCATAACGGTTGCCAGCATGCCCATGTAGTCGGCCTGAGCACGCTCCATGCCACCGGCAGCGCCTGCCATGCCGCGGAAAATATTGCCGCCGCCGACAACGACGCCGACCTCATGGCCAACGGCGAGCAGCTCCTTGACCTGCTTGGCAAGATGGTCGGTAACCTTGGGGTCAATGCCATATTGGCCGTCGCCCATCAGTGCTTCGCCGGAAAGCTTAAGAAGCACGCGTTTATATCGGATGTCGGACAAAGCGATCCTCCTTTAATTAGACTGTCAATATGATATCAAAGGCTCTGATAAGAGCCATGAAAAAGCAGGCTGTGAGTAAAACCCACAGCCTGCTCATTACCAGCTACAAGAGCTTATTTACTCGCCACGGACCAGACGGTCAAAGGCAACGACGGTAATGGTGTCGCCGAGCTCCTTGGAGACCTGCTCAGCGTACTTCTTGATGGTGAGGGAGCTGTCCTTGATGAACTCCTGCTCGGTGAGCACGGACTGCTTGTAAAACTTCTCCAGACGGCCGACAGCCATCTTCTCCTGGATAGCCTCGGGCTTGCCGGACTCGGCAGCCTGAGCCATGTAGATCTGCTTCTCGTGCTCGACGGTCTCGGCCGGAACCTGATCGCGGGTAGCGCAGATCGGGGCGACGGCGGCAACCTGAAGGGCAACGTCGTGAGCGAAGGTCTTGAAGGACTCAGCCTGAGCGGTCTCGGCCTTCTCGAAAGCAAACTCGACGAGGACGCCGATCTTACCACCCATGTGGATGTAAGAAGCGAGCGCGCCGTTCTCGGCCTTGCGGGCAGCGAAGCGGGAGATCTTCATGTTCTCGCCCATGATGTGAATCATCTCGGTGAGCTCGGAGGAAACGGTCTCCTCGCCCATCGGCTTCTCGAGCAGAGCATCGACATCGGCCGGCTCGGTGGTGGCGACAACCTCGGCGACCTTGGAAGCAAAGCCGGTGAACTTGGCGTTGGAGCCAACGAAGTCGGTCTCGCAGGAGAGCTCAAGCAGAGCGCCGGTCTTGCCATCCTCGGAGACGAACGCGGCTACAGCGCCCTCGTTGGTCTCACGGCCAGCCTTCTTAGCAGCCTTGGCGAGGCCGTTCTTGCGCAGAACGTCGACAGCGGCGTCCATGTCGCCGTCAGCCTCGACGAGAGCCTTCTTGCACTCCATCATCGGGGAGTCGGTCATCTCGCGGAGCTGCTTGACCATAGCGGCGGTAATCTGGGCCATTGTGGTTCCTTTCAAAGAGATGAAAAAGAATTAACTAAGACTGATTTACTCGGCCTTGGGCTCAGCGGCCATCTCGGCCTCGGAGACCTGCTCCTTGCCGGAGCCAGCGAGGCAGGCGTCAGCCATGAGCTCGCACATAAGGGTGACAGCAGAGATAGCGTCATCGTTGCAGGGGATGCCGTACTCGACCTCGTCGGGATCGGAGTTGGTGTCGATCAGAGCGACGACGGGGATGTTCAGGCGCTGAGCCTCCTTGATGGCGTTCTCCTCGCGCTTGGTGTCGATGACGAAGAGAGCCTGGGGCAGACCCTTCATGTCGCGGGCGCCACCGAGGTTGGTCTGGAGCTTGGTGAGCTCCTTGCCGAGAACAGCCTGCTCCTTCTTGGGGAGCACTGCCATGCGGCCGTCCTCGACCATGGCCTCAAGCTCCTCCATGCGGTTGATGCGGGAGCGGATGGTGACGAAGTTGGTCAGCATGCCGCCGAGCCAACGCTGGTTGATGTAAGGCATGTTGGCGCGCTCAGCGGCGTTCTTGACGGCCTCCTGAGCCTGCTTCTTGGTGCCGACGAACAGCACGTTGCCGCCCTTGGCGACGTTCTTGACGAAAGTGTAGGCCTGGTCGGCGTCGAGGATGGTCTGCTTGAGGTCGAGGATGTAGATGCCGTTGCGCTCACCGAAGATGAACGGCTTCATCTTGGGGTTCCAGCGACGGGTCTGGTGACCGAAGTGGCAGCCGGCCTCGAGCAGGGTGCGGATATTAATCTTGGTAGCCATGTTAAACCTCCTGTGGTTTGCCTCCGCGCGGGGTCATCCTCCAAAACCAACCCGGACATGTGCTACCAAAGCCCGGGCACCACGGTATGAAGTAGCCGCGCGTGCGTGATAAAAACCTGTTGCCGTGAAGCAACCCGATGAATGATAGCAGGAATGCATCTTCCTGCCAACCCGCAATCAAAACCACACACCTGAGCGCGGCGCGGGACGTCCCAGCCACTATTCGCCGCGGGGATGGGCTTGAGCCACAGCCCGCTTAAGCCGATCGGGTGTGAGATGCGTGTAGATCTGCGTCGTGGACAGGCTCGCATGACCTAGCAGCTCTTGAACCGAGCGCAGGTCCGCGCCGCCCTCGAGCAAGTCGGTCGCAAAGGTATGGCGCATCGCATGCGGGGCGATGTCGGCCGGAATGCCGGCGAGCGTCGCCAGCATATGAAACCGCCGCCTGAGCATGGCGGCACTCATGCGATTACCGCGCGCCGATATAAGCAGCGGATGCGGCCCGGTAGCGGGGTCACGACGCTTTGCCTGAGCGAGCAACTCCGGCCTCCCCTCCTCAATATAGAGACGCGTCGCCTCGAGCGCACGACGATACAGAGGGACGATACGTTCTTTGCTCCCCTTGCCCCACAGGCGCAGCGTGCGTTCGGACCACGCAATGGACTCCACATTGAGTGCTGCGAGCTCAGAGATACGGGCGCCTGAGGCATAGAGCAGCTCGAGCATCGCCGCATCGCGCAGTCCCGCGGGTGTTGAGGTATCAGGCGTCTTGAGCAGCGCCTCGACCTGCTTGGTCGTAAGGACGCCCGGCAGGTCACGCGGCAGCTTGGGCGATGCGATCGCCGAGACTGCATCGCCCTCCACGACCCCCTCGGCAGCCATCCATCGATAGAGCGATCGGATAGCCGACAGATGCGCCGCAAGCGTTCGGGGAGCCACCTGCTCACGCGAAAGCTCGGCAAGATAGCGACGAATGGTGCGCACGTCGGCAGCGAAAGCATCAATATCCTCGCGCTCGCACCAGGCGGCAAAGCGCTCCAGCCTCGAGCCATAGGCCGTCACCGTATTGGGAGAAAGCCCCTCGACACG
Source organism: Collinsella sp. (assembly GCA_019419485.1). Lineage (GTDB taxonomy): Bacteria > Actinomycetota > Coriobacteriia > Coriobacteriales > Coriobacteriaceae > Collinsella. Next base: position 3,259 of record DXZV01000088.1, on the reverse strand, counting down.
TGCGATATAGGCGATAAACGAGTCGACGGTGTCGTACAGGTCAAAGGCTATGACCGGTCGCCTCCAAACAGATCGGGGCGAGTGGCCAGATAGGCATCAAGGGCCTCGAGCGCACGGTCCGCATAGGCCTGGTAGCGGTCGCGCTTGCTGCGGCGCTTACCATCCTCGAGTGGCGGCACCAGGCCAAAGTTGACATGCATGGGCTGGTAGCCCACGGTGGCAGGATCGGTCGCATAGCCCACGAGCGCGCCCAGGGCGCCCACGCGGGGCAACTCGACGCCCGCGGCGCCGATAGCCTCGGCATAGGTGTTGAGCGCCGCGAGCAGACCGGTCGCCACGGCTTCCATGTACCCCTCGGTGCCGGTGATCTGACCGGCCAGGCGCACGCCGGTACCGGGCACGGCAAAGGTGCCATCGAGCACGTGCGGGGCGTCGACAAAGGTATTGCGGTGCATGACACCGTAGCGGAAGAACTCAGCGTTCTCCAGGCCCGGCACCATATGGAAGACGCGCTTCTGCTCGCCAAAGGTCAGGTTGGTCTGGAAGCCCACCAGGTTATAGGCGGTCTTCTCCTTGTTCTCGGCACGCAGCTGAATCGCCGCCCAAGGGCGACGTCCGGTACGCGGGTCGGTGAGGCCGACGGGCTTCATGGCGCCAAAGCGAATGGCGTCCTTGCCGGTGCGCGCAACTTCCTCGGCAGGTTGGCAGGCCTGAAACAGATCGCCGCCCTCAAAGTCTTTGAGCACCACGCGGTCGGCCGTGGTAAGTGCCTCGATAAAGGCCTCGTACTCCTCCTTGTTGAGCGGAGCGTTGAGATAGTCGCCGCTCCCCTGCTCCTCGTAGCGCGACTGCGAAAACAGCACGTCCATATCGAGCGTGGAGGCATCGACGATCGGCGCCGCGGCATCGAAGAACGCAAGGGCGTCGCCACCGACGAGCTTCATGACCTCTTCGCTCAGCGCCGGTGAACACAGCGGGCCCGCGGCAATGACCACGTGGCCCTCGGGAATCTGCGTGACCTCGCCGTGCACGACCTCGATATTGGGACGGGCGGCAACCTCGGCCTCGACAAGCTCGGAAAACTTGACGCGGTCGACCGCCAAGGCGCCACCGGCGGGAACAGCCGCGCGATGGGCGCAATCGAGCAGGACTGAACCCATGCGCTCAAGCTCGGCCTTTAACAAGCCCGCCGCAGAGTCCGGACGGGTCGATTTAAACGAATTGGAACAGACGAGCTCTGCCAGGTGATCGGTATGGTGGGCCGGGGAGCTCACCTGGGGGCGCATCTCGCGCAGCTTTACGGCAAACCCGCGGTCTGCCAGCTGAATCGCGCACTCCGAACCCGCCAGACCGCCACCGATAACCGTCACCTGATCGAACTGCATCTGCAAACACCTTTCTAATTGACACGTTTTCCATTGTGACCGAAGGGCGTCTGGGCGTGAAGGGCAAACTTGGAGGGCGCATACCTTCCATCCATCATGCGCTCGATAAGGCCCTCGAGTTCAAGCGAACCCAAGAGTTTGAGTACGCCGACAGCATCGAGCGAGACGAGCGCCGCGATGTCGTCGACCTTGAGCGGAGAGGCGATGAGCGCATGCATCACGGTCTGCTGTGTTTGATCCAGGTCGGCAATGCCGGGAGCATCGGGGCGCGAGTAGCGCAGAGTGCCGTAGATGCGTGAGATAGCCATCTCGATAGATTCCTCGTCGATGATGCAGCAGGCACCGTTCGCAATGAGGTAATTCGTGCCACGCGACTCGGGCGATAGGATCGACCCCGGCACAGCGAGAAGTTCTCGCCCCAAATCCATAGCAGCCTCGGCTGTAGAAAACGTCCCGGAAGGCATACCCGCCTCGGATACAAAGAGGGCTTGCGACAGGGCCGCGATCACGCGATTGCGGCGCGGAAAGGCAAACTTGCGCGGACCCATGCCCCACGGGGAGATCGACACGACCGCGCCACCCGTATCGAGCGTGCGCGTAATAAGCCCCGCGCTCGAGCGCGGATAGACCACGTCGGCGCCCGTCCCCAGCACCACGACGTGTTTGCCGCCAGCGTTGACCGCAGCCCAACCCGAGGCCTGGTCACAACCGACCGCGCCGCCCGAAACTACCGTCACTCCCGCCTCGACCGCCACCTTTGCCGCAAGCTCTGCCACGGCAAGACCATACGGCGAGGCCTTGCGCGCGCCGATGATGGAGAGCGCGGGCGTCGAAAGCACCTCGGGGTTGCCGCGCACATAGAGCGTCTGGGGTACATCAGAAAGCTCCAAAACGGTCTCGGGATACAACGCATCACCTGGATGCAGCTCGTAGGTCCCCTCGGCCATCATTGGTCCCTCCTTCCCTGGTACATCGCTGCCTCGAGCACGTGGTCCTGCGTCACTTGCTCGCTCTCGGCGACGTCGGCGATTGTACGCGCGATACGCACCAGTCGCACGATGCCGCGACCCGTGAGATGTGTGCGCTTCGACAGGCCGAGCACACACTTCTCTGCCGCATCATCGAGCTCAAAGGTCGAAACGACGCCGTCAATGGACCGTGTCTCGTCATCCTCGGCCTCGGCATCCGCATCGTCCATACGGGATTCGCGCCAAGCGCGAAAAGCGCGACCGCGCACAACGTAGTCACGTAACTCGGCAGACGACATACCCTCCGCACCCTCGATAATCACTTGGGGGTCGGGACGGGTCACATCGATCATCATGTCGATACGGTCGGCCAAAGGACCGCACAGTTTAGACCGATAGCGCTCGACCATCGCCGCCGAGCAGCGACACGGCACCTCGCGATCGCCCAAAAAGCCGCAGGGGCAAGGGTTACTCGCAGCCAGCAGCTGAAAGCGCGACGGGAAGGTAAAGGCCCCGTCGACGCGCACGATCCTCACATAGCCGCGTTCGATGGGCTGACGCAGCGTCTGCAGCACACCCGTGGGAAACTCGGCAAGCTCGTCCAAAAAGAGCACGCCGCCATGAGCAAGGCTGATCTCACCCGGGTGCACCGGGCGCCCGCCGCCGATAAGCCCTGCGGTCGAAATACTGTGGTGGGGACTGCGGAAGGGCCGGTGCCCCGCCAACAAGCCATCGATGTTCTCACCCAAGACCGAATGGATGCACAGCGCCTCCTGTTGATCCTCAACGGAAAGCTCGGGCAGGATGCCGGTCATACGACGCGCGAGCATCGTCTTGCCCGATCCCGGGGACCCGATCATAAGCAAACCGAGCTCACCCGCTGCCGCCAGTGCCATGCCGCGCTTG
>DXZV01000087.1:4925-7562 GCA_019419485.1 Collinsella sp. | reverse complement strand
CTACCCACACGAACTCACGAAGGCTCCTTTATGTGCAGCTCTTATCCTATCGATAAGACACAGACTGCTGAGAGTCTTTCACGACAACGTCGTGGGCGCCGCCTTCGACGATGGAGGTGGAGCTGACCAGGGTCAGGCGTGCCTTTTCCTGGAGCTCGGGGATCGAGAGGGCGCCGCAGTTGCACATCGTGGACTTGACCTTGTAGAGCGTGCCGCCCACGCCGTCCTTGAGGGAACCGGCATAGGGAACGTAGGAGTCAACGCCCTCGACGAAGCTGAGCTTCGCCGCGCCGCCCAGGTCGTAGCGCTGCCAGTTGCGAGCACGCGCAGAACCCTCGCCCCAGTACTCCTTCATGTACTGGCCGTTGACGTTGACGCGCTCGGTCGGGCTCTCATCGAAGCGGGCGAAGTAGCGACCCAGCATCATAAAGTCGGCACCCATAGCAAGGGCGAGCGTCATGTGGTAGTCGTATACGATACCGCCGTCGGAGCACACGGGCACGTAAACACCGGTCTCCTCGTAGTACTCGTCACGGGCGCGGCAGACGTCGATCAGCGCGGTGGCCTGGCCACGACCGATACCCTTGGTCTCGCGAGTGATGCAGATGGAACCGCCGCCGATACCGACCTTGATGAAGTCGGCACCGCAGTCGGCCAAGAAGCGGAAGCCCTCGGCGTCGACGACGTTACCGGCACCGACCTTGACGTCCTCGCCGTAGTTGGCGCGAATCCACTCGATGGTGCGCTTCTGCCACTCACTGAAGCCCTCGGAGGAGTCGATGCACAGGACATCGGCGCCAGCCTCGATGAGCAGCGGCACGCGCTCGGCATAGTCGCGGGTGTTGATACCGGCGCCGACCATATAGCGCTTGTCGTTATCGAGCAGCTCGTTGGGGTTGGTCTTGTGGCTGTCGTAATCCTTGCGGAAGACGATGCCCATAAGGTGATCGTTGTCGTCGACGATCGGCAGGGCGTTGAGCTTGTTGTCCCAAATGACGTCGTTGGCAACCTTGAGGCTGATGTTCTTGTCGCCCACGATGAGCTGCTCACGCGGGGTCATGAACTCGGAAACCTTCTTCTGGTGGTCATCGCGGCTGGGGCGATAGTCACGGCTGGTGACGATGCCCAGGAGCTTGCCCTTGGGAGTGCCGTCGTCGGTGACCGGCATGGTGGAGTGGCCGGTCTTCTCCTTGAGCTCGATGACCTGTTCCATGGTCATGTCGGGGGTCAGCGTGGAATCGGACTGAACAAAGCCGGCCTTGTGATCCTTGACGGCCTTGACCATGGCGGCCTCGGACTCGGGGGTCTGAGAACCGTAAATGAAGGACAGGCCACCCTCGGTAGCGAGCGCGACACCCATGTCGACGCCCGAGACGGACTGCATGATGGCGGAAACCATGGGGATGTTCAGGGTGATTGCCGGCTTCTCACCGCGCTTAAAGCGGGTTAGCGGCGTCTTAAGAGAGACGTTGTTGGGGATGCACTGCGAGGACGAATAGCCAGGAACCAGCAGATACTCCGAAAACGTGTGGGACTCACCGGGAAAGAACGTAGCCATGTTTCTCCTTTTTCCATGCGACCGGTCGGCTGCAGGCCTCATAGGACCCAGCCCAACCTTGGGCGCCCAATACTGGGGAAGTATCTTAACGCACTTTGACTGCTACAATGCATGATTTAAGAAGAGCACACGAGGGTTTGACGCAGGCTTTGCGTTTACCCAGCAAACACTTTAGCGGGGAGATGCGGAGCACATGGAGTACAAGACGACGGCAAAGTTGGTCATTCAAGCGTGCGACAAAGACCTGCCGGGCGTCTTCGGCCACGGCTGCGTCTTGTTGCTGCAAGGTATCGCCCGCGAGCACTCGCTCAACCGTGCCGCCAAGAGCATGGGTATGGCGTATTCCAAGGCCTGGCGCATCGTAAACGAGGCCGAAGGTCAGCTGGGCTGCAAACTCATCGAGCGCGACGGCGCCCGCGGATCCACCCTCACCCCCGCCGGCGAGCGGGCCATAGCGGTCTACGAGGAGCTGCAGACCGACATCAACAACGTCATCGCCACCAAAGCCAACGACCTCATCGCCAGCATCAATGCAGAGTAGTCCTTTTAGGCGGTTTTTAGCCCACAGCGCCCTCGGGTTGAGGCTCGCGCCACAAAACGGGCCCATCTACTACGTTTAGTTGAATACCCACGACCATACCGGACATTATGAAAAGAAACCGCTGGTAAACAGCTTGGTAATTTTCAAAATAGGCGGGTGTGGTCGAACCCTATTGCTTAAACGTAGTAAATAGGCCGTTTTCGTGACACAGACCCCGATTAGCTACTTGCGAAGGGCGTTATCGAGAGTGGCAGCCACCTGCAGGGGATCGTCGGTACCGGCGAAGAGGCGGGTGGTGCTCCCCTGCTTGCCGCGTGGAGCCGAAAGGCGCGTCGTTGCGCCGCCGGCGGGCGATGTGCGAAACTCCCCCGGCAAAGCATCGAAGAGATCACCCGCGCTACGCTCGATAAGGTCAAACTCAACTGCGGGGCCAAAGCCGTGCTCGAGGATTCCCGTTGCAACCGCATGGTCGGGATGCGAGGTCAGCCCGGGATAGCGCACGTTGCGTACCATCTCGTTGGCGGCCAGATACTCGGCC
>DXZV01000087.1:4503-4915 GCA_019419485.1 Collinsella sp. | reverse complement strand
GCGATGGCGCTTAAGCTGCGAGCGCGCCACCGAAGCGGCGACGAGCTTGCGCGGCGCAACGCCGGCACACACGCGGTCGAGCGCCTCGAGCGAAAGCACGGCGCCCAGACGCAGCGGGTTGCACCCAAAGACGCCCGACACAGTGTTATCAACCACGAGCAGCGCATGCGACTCACGAGCCGCGCGGCCCAGAGCGCGAAGGTCGGGCACACGCAGGCCAAACCCGCCGATGGAGTTGACAAACCACCACAGGTGCGGCCCCTCGGCATCAAACGAAGCATCAAAGCCCTCGGACGCAGCAGCAAACGCCGCAGCCGCGGGCTCCCCCACCAGCGCAACATCGCAGCCATCAAAGCCGCAGGCAAACGCATCGGCAAAGTCGTCCGCAAAGGTCACCAAGCGATCGCCGGGC
>DXZV01000087.1:1548-4493 GCA_019419485.1 Collinsella sp. | reverse complement strand
GCTGCACAATCCCCAGCATCGACAGCGCCGCCGGCACATGCGAGGCCGCAACAAGGCACGTTTCACGTGCGCCGGCCCTTACGGCCCAGGTCTCTTCAAGCTGCTGCACATCCACGCGACACCGCCCCTTAAATAAAACTGAACCAAACTAGCCGTGATATTCGCCGTTGTATTGGATCAACGTTAGATCTTCCACGCCGTCGAGCGCGCGAATCGCATCGGCGTAGGGCATATCCACACCGTCCGAGAACACCTCGACGGCCATCTCGACCTTGTCACCGCGCATCGTCTTGGATTTGACGGTGAACTTGGTACGCCCAAACGCGCGCACGATATCGTCGCCGGTGGTCTGACCCGTGTAGTGGATGACCATCATGTACACACGCGCCTTGTCCTGGTGGCTCGCAAAACTGGCGATCATCACCACGATCACCACTGCCGTGAGCCCCACGAGCGCATACATGCCGGCGCCTGCCGTAATGCCTGTGGTAATGGCCCAAAACAGATACAGCAGGTCGAGCGGGTCCTTGACCGCCGTACGGTAGCGGACGATAGACAGAGCACCGACCATACCAAGCGAGATGACCACGTTTGTCGAGATCGCGAGCGTGACCATGCAGGTGAGCACGCACATGCCCACGAGCGTCACGGCAAAACTGCGCGAATACACCACGCCGGTAAAAAAGCGCTTGTACACGTAATAGATCAGGATGCCCATGGCGAGCGCCACGAGCAGCGACAGGCCAATCTTGGCAGGGTCGACCTGACCGAACGCCTCCAAGACGGAGTTCTTAAAAAAGTCCCTGGTGCTCATGGTTTAAATATCCCCTCGGTTCCCAAAATCCGATTCCCAGTAGTTAAAACCGCGCAGGTAGGCGGTCTTGTCATAACACAGGCAGTACTTAGAGACCGCCGTGAGTTCGGCCGCACCCGGCGGCACCATATCGCGCACCAGCTGCGGACAAAACTCGGTAAACTTAACCTCCATCACCAGCTTGCCGGGCTCCAGCACGGGCAACGCGGGCAACGTCGCGTCAAAGATGTCAAAGCTTCCCACCGCCGCACGCACGTTGCTATCAAAGGTAATGCGCACGGTACCTTCGTCCATCACCCACGGCTCGCGCTCGTAGTCCACGATGGTCCGCGGGCGCATCATATTGCAGATGCACTCGATGTAGAACTCGCGACAGAGCGGATAGGGGCTCCTCAGCAAAAAGTCGTAGTCGCCAGCCAGAATCTGCTCAAACTCGTCACGCGTGAGTGGCGCGTCCTCCTTGTAGATCCAGCTGCCGTACTTCTTTTTGCGCTCGAGCTTAATCACCTTGTCGCTGCCGTTATAGATGCGCACGCGATACTTTTTGCGCATGAGAATACCGGCGTCTTTTTCCTCGTAGGCCGAGTTGCAGTAGTCGTCAAAGTACAGGCTGCGAATGGTGTAACCGCCCGCCTGCGCATGCTTGTCTAGTTTAAAAACCGGCGCCATGCGGCAGGCAAGCGCGGCGTGCTCGCCCTCGTTAATGAGATATTTGAGCTCGTGGCGGTAACGTTCCTGCGTGGCACGCACAGGCGGAGCCGCCAAGCGCTCAAGCAGTGCGCTAGACCTCCTCATACGTATCCTCCACGACCTTACCGCCGTCCTGCACGTAAAAGCACTTCATGCCGTACTGCTTGCCATCGTCGGTCACATAGTAGTCAAACGCATCCTGCGTATAGCCGTCTGAGTTGGTGGCGCGCACGCGTACAAAATACTGGCCGGCATCGGGTGCATCGCAGGTCACCTCGGGCAGCAGCACGTCCTCGGCCTTAAAAAGTACGTCCTTGATGGCATAGTCGCGCGCCAGCTCCACGGTATAGCGAATGTCACGCGCCTTAAAGTCGTAGGACGCATCCCAGTTAATGCGCAGCTTACCGTTATCGATCTGCGGCACGCCAATGTAGAACGGCATGGGCTTTTTATAGCTCTCGCGAAAGCTCTTGTAGTTCTCCTCGATCTCGGAGGGAATCGCCGTGGCAATCTGCTCGTATTGGTCCTTGGTGACAGGCAGGTTGTCGATATCGGGCAAAGCAAAGACCAGCGATTCGGTAACCTCACGATAATGTTTAATCATCTTGGCCAGGCGTACCTCGGTCATATACGAGCGCAGATCCTTTACGGCGCGGTCGAGCTCACTGCGAAACGCCTTACTGCGCAGCGCACGATTGAATAGCACGTTGCCCCAGTAGTTGCTTACGCCGCGCTCCCAGCTCGCATAGTCCGAGAACCCCTTCAGGCTCAGCTCAAGCCTACGCAGCATGCCGTCGTTATCCCAATCTAAAAAGTACCAGGTATTTGAGTTGAGCGGGCTGTACAGATAACAGTTACGGTTCTGAGTATCGCAGTTGCCCGTCAGAATCTGAAACGCCAGCCAATAGACCAGGTTCTCGGTATCAAAGTAGGTGTCGAGCACGTCATCGATCTTTTGCGATTCATCGTTGAGGGCGTCGAGCATCTCGATGAGCTTGGTGTGGTCCGAATCGCCCTTAATCTCGAGCATGCCCTCAAAGCTTGCCTGGTTGTAGTCGGGATCGTCGGCAAGTTTAATGGTGTCCTCGTAGCGATGGAAATCAAAGCTGTTCACCTTATACAGGTGCCCGCTCTTATCCAGGCCATGTGCCTTAAGCGCCGTCTTGTTGAGCTGCTCCACCTGCGTAAACAGGCCGTAGTCCTCAAAGGTATCGTTGGACTTTTCGGTCTGGTCGCACACCCACAGATGCACAAACTGCGTGCGCAGGCCCATCATCTGGGGAATCCCGCGGATAAGGTCGTAGGCCATCTTGTTGCGAAAACGCATACCCTCGCCCATGTGCTTGTTGAGCGCAATCGCACGCTGTTGGCGCCAGGTACCCTTGCCCTTTTTGAGCTCCACCTTGTAATTCTTTTGCGTGTTCATGCTCGATGTCTGACC
>DXZV01000087.1:679-1538 GCA_019419485.1 Collinsella sp. | reverse complement strand
CCTCGCCGGCCACCGGACCGTCTTCGTCGCCCGCCTGCAGCAGGCCCATAACCTGATAGCGCGTCACGCCCATGTCGGCATAGTCATACACCGAGTACGTGTTGATCTCGGCCCAGCTATGGTCCGTGTTCTCGGAGCTGTTGCCGCGAGAGACCGTCAGATACATCGTCACAATGCCCGAGTCATCATAGACCTCGTACAGCTCGTCCTTATCGCGCAGATGCTTGGACTGGTCGGAGGCCTCGGCCTTTTTAATCTTGTCCTGCTTTTTTACCTTATTTGTCGAGGATTCGTCCTGAGATGAGCAGCCCGAAAGCAGCAGCGCGCCGGCAGCCGCCTCGATCAGACAGCGGCGAGACATCAACTTATCGATCATCAGAACCTCCCCAATGGTTGCGATACACGCGAACTACTGCGCGCTGAAACGCGCCGTGCGGCACGCCCTTGCGGCGGCACTCCTCATAGCGCTGCTCGGCACGGTCGAGCAAGCGGCCCAGCTGTGTAAAGCGACCCGTTTTGTCGGTCGCCACAATGGGCTGCTGGCTCAGGATACGATACGGCAAGTTGGCGGTATAGGTATCGAGCCGCAGCAGGGCCACGATAAAAAACACCACCGCACCCAACAAAAAGCCAAAGCCGTAAAACTGCTGCGGCAAAAGCAACGACACGGCGGTCGCCAGCCCTGCCACACCGGCAAACAGGCCCGAGGCCAGAACGGCTCCCTTGTAGTCGGTAAAGTACAGCAAGATCAGCAGGATTGTGTTGCCCACGGCATACAGGCCGTAGCCTACGCATAATGTGCGAAAATACCCGTGCATCAGATTGTTAAAGCCCAGCGGCAGGGCCGAGAGCACTGTGG
>DXZV01000087.1:0-669 GCA_019419485.1 Collinsella sp. | reverse complement strand
CTGTAGTAGTCACGGTAGCGCGGATAGAAATTGACCTCGACCGACACCACAAAGTTGACGGTCGTGACGAGTGTGGTCAAAAACGCAATGAGTGCCGGAACGTCATGGTAAGGAGCCCCGTAAAACAGGCCTTTGATCTGCACGCCAATAGGGCCCGCCCAGATAATAACCAGGTGTGCGAAAAGCCCCAAGTTGGTAAACAGCCCCGTAAGCGCAAGCGGCATAAATTGGTCGAGCCAGCGCAAAAAACGCCAGGGACTCCGGTCACTCCGTGGAAAATACCGGTACAGCAGTACCACATCCCAGGCGAGCATGACGCCGTAGCCTAGGGCGATTGACGCCAACAGGCCCTCGACCGGCGGCAGCCCCAGTGTCAGCGCGGCCAGGGCGCACAGGCACGCCACACCAATGGCAGCCGCAAAGCTGCACAGGATACCGCGGTAATCTTTGATGGCCGTGAGGTAGCTCATGCCATTCCAGTTGACGATCATAATGTTGAACAGCCACAGGCACAGCAGCCCCTGCAGCAGCGTGGCCCCCGAGAACAGCAAAAAAACGCCGTAGAGCACCGTGCCCGCAACGAGCATGATGGCATTAGATCCCCAAAACGAAGGCAGGATCTCATCCTCGCGCTCGGCAAAGAGCATGTCGGCCAAAAAGCGCGTGACC
>DXZV01000086.1:5476-7569 GCA_019419485.1 Collinsella sp. | reverse complement strand
GTCCTGAGTCGATGACGGGCGCTTATCTGACCGGCAAACGAATGATCCGGGTGCCTGATGAACGGCGCAAGCCCGGTCGCGGCTGCCTTAAAATTACGGGCGCTCGAGCCAACAACCTCAAAAACGTTACTGCCAAGATCGAGTTTGGTACGCTTACGGTTGTTACCGGCGTGTCAGGATCGGGCAAGAGCTCCCTGGTTACCGATACCATTGCGCCTGCCCTTACGAATGCCATTCACCGTTCGACGCGCCCTGTGGGTCCATATAAGAAAATCGAGGGCATCGAGTGTATCGATAAGGTTATCGATATCGACCAGTCGCCGATTGGCCGCACGCCGCGTTCCAACCCTGCTACCTATATCGGCCTGTGGGATGATCTTCGCGCGCTGTTTGCGAGTACGCCGGAGTCGAAGGCGCGCGGCTACTCGCCGGGTCGTTTCTCCTTTAATGTGAGTGGCGGGCGCTGTGAGGCGTGCAAGGGCGACGGGCAGATCAAGATCGAGATGCACTTCCTTCCCGATATCTACGTTCCCTGCGAAGTTTGCGGCGGTAAACGCTACAACCGCGAGACACTCGAGGTCACCTACCGTGGCAAGACCATCTCGGACGTGCTCGAAATGAGTGTCACCGAGGCGCTGGCCTTCTTTGGGAATATCCCGCAGATTAAGCGCAAGCTCCAAACGCTGTACGATGTAGGCTTGGGCTACGTGAGCCTGGGCCAGCCCGCCACGACGCTCTCGGGCGGCGAGGCGCAGCGTGTGAAGCTCGCCAAGGAGCTTCATCGACGCCAGACGGGCAAGACGTTCTATATTTTGGACGAGCCGACGACCGGCCTTCATTTTGAGGACGTCCGCCAGCTGCTCGATGTGCTGCAGCGCTTGGTCGATGCGGGCAACACGGTGCTGGTGATTGAGCACAACCTTGATGTCATCAAGGTTGCCGATCGTCTGATCGATATGGGTCCCGAGGGCGGTAACGGCGGCGGAACCGTTGTGGTTTCGGGCACACCGGGGCAGGTTGCGGACTGTCCGCAGAGTTATACGGGCAAGTTTTTGGCGCCGTTGCTCAGGCGTGACCGGGAGCGTCAGGCTCAACTTGATGCTCAATAAATAGGCGATTCAGTTTATGGGCGCCATCGACTCCTTGTGATTCGATGGCGCTTGCTGTGTCGAAGTGACGTATGCAGCCGAATTGGACATATACTTAATCTTTACGTCCGAATGCGAGGGAAAGGATATGTCATGGCAAAGGCTGTAAAGACGCCAAAAACCAATGCGATGCGCGAGCTGGAAAGCGCCGGCATTTCCTATGTTCTACATACGTACGAAGACGATGGTGATGAGTCGGTGGGCCTGGGGGTCGCGATTTCGGAGCAGCTTGGCGAGGAGCCCGGTCAAGGATTTAAGACTTTGGTCTGCGTGACACCGTCCAACGACTATGTCGTGTGCTGCATCCCTGTTGCCGACGAGCTCGATCTAAAGTCCGCCGCGCGTGCCGCGGGGGAGAAGTCCTTGGCCATGATGCATGTGAAGGATTTGCTTGCGGCGACTGGCTACGTTCGCGGCGGCTGCAGCCCGGTCGGTATGAAAAAACGCTACCGGACGCTCATTGATGAGACATGCGTCCTTTGGGATACCATTTTTATTTCGGGAGGCAAGCGTGGTTATCAGCTCGAGCTTGCACCCGATGATTTAATTGCATTTTGCGGGGCGACGGTTGCCGCGATTACGAGAGAGGACTGAGCGATGCCGCAGGAAGAATTGAAGCGCGGAGCTCATTTTGCAAAAGAATCTGCGCCTCAGACACCCTCATCCGAAGCTTCTTCGTCGCGAGATGACACTGACGACATGGGCTCGTCGGACTACTCCACGGTTGGTCGTTCTGCCGGGCTTATGACCATCCTGACTATCGTGTCTCGCATCACCGGTTTTATCCGCACGTGGGCAATGGCGGCCGCTATCGGCATGTCGCTGCTCTCGTCCTCCTATCAGGTCGCCAACAACCTGCCCAATATGCTCTACGAACTCGTGATGGGCGGCATGCTCGTGACGGCGTTTTTGCCCGTGTACATGGGCGTGAGGCGTGAGCAGGGT
>DXZV01000086.1:0-5466 GCA_019419485.1 Collinsella sp. | reverse complement strand
AACGAGTACGTGGGCAACCTGCTCGGCATTCTGCTTTTAGTGCTGGGTGGCATTTCGTTGCTGGGGACCGTGTTCGCCCCGGGCTTTATCTGGACGCAATCGTTCCTTTCGGGTGACGGCGGCAGCATGGATACCGCTGCGTTCATGTTCCGCTTCTTTGCTATTCAAATTCTGTTTTATGGCTTGGGCTCGGTGTTCTCGGGCGTTCTCAACGCACACCGCGACTATTTCTGGTCGACGTTTGCCCCGGTTCTCAACAATGTCATCGTCATCGCCAGCTTTATGGGCTTTGCTCCCGTGTCTGCACAATTTGGCGAGCAGGCCGGTATTATCTTGATCGCAGTTGGTACGACCCTCGGCGTCTTTGTCCAGATGGCCTGCCAGATTCCCGCGCTTGGCAAGCATGGCGTGCATCCTCATATCCATATCGACTTTAAGGATCCCGCGCTGCGACAGACGATCGCGCTTGGTATCCCGACGCTGCTCGCCACGGTGTGCATGTTTGTCTCGACCTCCATTACCAATGCCGCCGCGCTGGTGGTGCAGCCCGAGACCGGCCCTTCCGTCATCGCATATGCGCGCCTGTGGTACACATTGCCCTATGCGCTGATCGCCGCCTCGCTTTCGACGGCACTCTATACCGAACTCTCTCACGATGCGCAGGAGAAGGATTACGACAGCGTCCGCACGGGCATTTCGCGCGGTGTCGCCCAGATGCTCTTCTTCCTGATTCCGTTTGCGATGTATCTGATCGTCTTCGCCCGTCCGCTCAACATGATCTACTGCGCCGGCAAGTTCGATGAATCCGGTGTGGCGCTGGTGTCGGAGTTCCTTATCTATCTGGCACTTTCCCTGCCGCTCTACGGCGTGGTCGTGCTGATGCAGAAGAGCTTCTCGGCCCTGCTCGATATGAAACCTTATAGCCGCTATTGCCTGTACTCCGCTATCGGCCAGGCCGGTTCTGTGCTGCTGTTTGGCGTGGTGCTGGGCTACGGTATGCCGGCAATTGCGCTTTCGTACGTCGTTGACTACGTGGTCTTGGTCGGATGCTCACTGTGGTGGCTGCGCCGTCGTCTGCATGGCCTTCAGGTCAAGTCTATCCTGCATGGCGGTTTCTTCGGCCTACTGTTCGGTGGCTTGGGCGCTGCCGCGGGCGCCGGCGTCATGTGGGCACTTGAGCACTTTGTCGGAGCGCTTGGCAGCTCGATCCTCATTACCCTGGGCTACGTTTGTGTTGCAGGCGTCGTCTCGCTCGCTGTAACTTTTGGTCTTGCCTTCGTCTTTAAGATGCCCGAGGTCTCGGCGCTGCTTCGTCGCAAGTAGGTGCGCGTGGCAGGTCACGACAACATTCCAACACTTGCCGAGCAGGTTTCGCGCGTTCCCACGCAACCCGGCTGCTACCTTTGGAAAGATGCCAAGGGTGATGTCATCTATGTGGGCAAGGCAAAAAACCTGCGTGCCCGTATGCGTCAATACGTGACGCTGCAGGACGAGCGTCAAAAGATCCCGCTCATGATGCAGCTGGTGGCGAGCTTCGACTATATCGTGGTGGAGACCGAGCACGAGGCATTGGTGCTCGAGCGCAATCTGATTGGCCAGTACCATCCGTACTTTAACGTCGATCTCAAAGACGATAAAAGCTATCCCTTTATCGCCATTACCAAGAGCGACTTGTTTCCGGCTATTAAATACACGCGAGAGCGTCATAAACCGGGAACGCGCTATTTTGGCCCCTATACCGATAGCCGTGCGGCGCGTGAGACCATCGATACGCTACGCAAGGTTATTCCTATTTGCTCGGCATCCTGTGCGGAATGGCGCCGCTGCCGCCGCATCGTCGAATCTCATAAGGGCGAAGAAGACATCGTCAATATGATTTGCGCGCAAAACGGGCGTCCCTGCTTTGACTACCATGTCGGGCGCGGGCCGGGCGCATGCATCGGCGCGATTTCCCCTGCCGACTATGCCAAGAACGTCAAACGTGTCGAACGTTTCTTGTCGGGCCATCGCAAGGATGTCGTTGACGAGCTTACGTCCGAGATGACGGAGGCAGCCGAGACGCTCGATTTTGAGCGTGCGGCGCGCGTCAAGCGTCGCCTGGAAGTCATTAGGGGCCTGGACGATCGCCAACAGGTCGTTTTTCCATCGAGCGTCGATATCGACGTCATCGGCTTCTATCGCGAAGAGACTATCTCTGCCGCCTGTGTCTTTGTCGTTCGCGAGGGCCGAACGGTTCGAACTTGTGAGTTCATCCTCGATAAAGGCCTGGATGTCGACGAGGAAGAGCTTCAATCGGGCTTTCTTAAGCGCTATTACGACGAGACGGCTGATATTCCAGCCGAGATCAATCTCTCTGTCGAGCTTGAGGACGCCGAAGCGTTGGGGGAGTGGCTTGCGGGCAAGCGCGAACGCTCTTGCCATCTCCATAGGCCGCAGCGCGGCGAAAAGCACCGCCTGCTCGATATGGCTTCCAAAAATGCGCGCCATGCCCTCATGCGCTACATGATGCGCACGGGGTATGCTGACGATCGCACTAATCAGGCGCTCCTGGAGCTCGAAAGCGCGCTGGCGCTGCCTGCGCCGCCGTTGCGCATCGAGTGCTTCGATATCTCGACGTTGCACGGCACCTTTACCGTCGCTTCGATGGTGGTATTTACCAACGGCCGTGCCGACAAGGGCCAGTATCGTCGCTTTAAAATTCAGGCCGAATTGGACGAGGCGAACGACTTCGTATCGATGTCCGAGGTTCTGGGGCGTCGCTATGCTCCCGAGCGCATGGCGGACGAGCGCTTTGGCTCGCGCCCCGATTTGCTCGTTGTCGATGGCGGCAAACCGCAATTGACCGCTGCAATTAAGCAACTTGAGGCGCTTGGCCTCGATATACCAGTTTGTGGCTTGGCAAAGGCCGATGAGGAAGTTTTCGTGCCGTGGGACGAGACCCCCGTCGTGCTGCCGACCGGCTCCGCTTCGCTTTATCTGATCAAGCAGGTTCGCGATGAATCCCACCGATTTGCGATTACGTTCCATCGCGAGTTGCGCGATAAGGCTATGACGGTTTCGGTGCTTGACGACGTTCCGGGCGTGGGACCCACCAGAAAACGTGCCATTATGCGCCATTTTGGCTCGATGAAGCGTTTGCGCGCGGCAAGCGAGCAGGAGATTGCGGAAGTTCGAGGCGTTCCGGCCGATGTCGCCAAAGCGGTCCACGAGGCACTTGTTGCATGGAATGCCGAGCGCGCCCAAGCATCGGCCAGCCGTTCCGAAAACTAAACGCGCTTCTAAACAACTGATATACATGATTGGCTGATTTTCAATCATTTATTTCGCGGCGATTACCTGCTGATTTCGGGTTTTATTAACGCTAAAACGTTTGACTAGCCATGGTGAATAACCCTGCTATCCTGCGGGTTGACGAAGACTGATATCTCACCTCGTCGATACATACTGTCTGTCGAATCGTTTGTCAATGAATTCGGTGAACGGTAGTAAATACCGTTCAAGCGTATGTATGTATCGGTCGCCGAGCGCGGCACCCAAGTTGGGTTTGTCGGTAGGTAAGGTATATATCGTCCGCAAGTTGCGCGGGGGCAAGTCTAGGTGCTCCCGGGTAAGATTCTCTATTGATAGGAGAAGACATGGCCATCATCAACACGGGGATGTCCGGGCGTTCGTTCCGCGGCCTCACCGGCAGCGTCGCTGCTGTCGCAGGGCTTGGTCTCACCGGCTGCGGTGGCAGCTCTAGCGACGAGGGTTCCGCTTCCGGTTCCACCGATTCCGCCAACCGTGGCGGCGGCGTGATCACCGCTGGTTCCGCTTACGCTCCGTCCAGCTTCGACCCCGCCAGCACCGGCTCCGCTGTGGGCCTGGGTGCTAACTGGCACGTCGTCGAGGGCCTCTACGGCATCGATTACCACGACTACAGCACCTTCAACGAGCTCGCCACCGACGACCCCAAGTCTGTGGACGACACCACTTTCGAGGTTACCATCCGCAAGGGCGCCAAGTTCTCCGATGGCACCGAGGTCACCGCTGACGATGTCGTTGCCTCCTACACCGCTTGCGCCGCTTCCGCTACCTATGCTCCGTTCTTCCAGCCCTTCGAGTCCATCGAGGCTAAGGACGCCAGCACCGTGACGGTCAAGACCAAGGTCCCCAACTTCTCTCTGCTCAAGGATCGTCTTGCCATCATCCGCGTTACCCCGGCCACCCAGACCGAGGAGGATCGCGCCAAGCAGCCGATCGGCTCCGGCCCCTGGATGTACGACTCTATCTCCGATACCGAGATCACCCTGGTTCCCAACCCCGAGTACAACGGTGAGTATGCTGCCGAGGATAAGAAGATCCAGTACAGCATCCTGACCGACCCCACCGCTCGCGTTACCGCTCAGCAGGAGGGCTCCACGCTCGTTATGGAGCTCGTTACCGCTGACGCCGTCGACCAGCTCGAGAGCGCCGGCTGCAAGATCGATAACGTTCAGGGTTTCGGCACCCGCTTCATCATGTTCAACGTCGCCAAGGAGCCTTGGAACAACGTCAAGGTCCGTCAGGCTGTCATGTATGCGCTCGACACCGAGAAGATGGTCAGCAACACCTTTGCCGGCCTTGCCACCGCTGCCAGCTGCTACCTGCCCAAGAGCTTCACCAATTATCATGAGGCTTCCACGGTGTACAAGACCGACGCCAAGAAGGCTAAGAAGCTCATCGAGGAGTCCGGCATCACCCCGGGTGCCATCACCCTGCGCACCACCGACAACGAGCAGATCAAGGGCATGGCCGCCCAGGTCAAGAACGACCTCGACGCTCTCGGCTTTGAGGTGACCATCCAGACCGATACCTCGCCGGCCACCTACGCTGCCATCGACGGCGGCGAGGCCTACGATATCCTCCTTGCCCCTGGCGATCCTTCCTGCTTCGGCGCTGACCCCGACCTGCTGCTCAACTGGTGGTATGGCGACAACGTCTGGATGCAGACCCGTTGCCCGTGGAAGGAGTCCGCTGAGTGGCAGAAGCTTCACGGTCTCATGGACGAGGCTCTTGCCGCCGAGGGCGACGAGCAGCAGAAGAAGTGGAACGAGTGCTTCGACATCATCGCCGACAACGCCGTTCTGTACCCCGTTGTCCACGTCAAGACCGTCTCCGCTTCCTGGGACGATCCGTCCACCGCGCCCAACGGCGAGGCTCTCGACGGCTTCAAGGGCATCGGCACGACGAGCATGTCCTTCAGGGGCGTTGCGACCGTCAAGGCGTAAGACTCGCTTGAGTCTGTATGCAGGATGTCGGCCGTTGGGACCGTATCCTCATAGTTGAAACAAAGACCCGGGCGGCAACGATGTCGCTCGGGTCTTGTAATGAGTATCCGTACTCATATACCAGTTGGTCCTACCGACAAAAGAAAGGGGAGAGAACGTGAACAACTTGCTACGTTTGATTGGAAGGCGTCTTGTGGCGCTGCCGATCATGGCATTG
>DXZV01000085.1 GCA_019419485.1 Collinsella sp. | reverse complement strand
GCCCATACCGTAGAGTTTTTCTTCGTCGGATTGTTCGCCTCGGTGGTCGTGGTTTGCTTTTCCAGGCGTCCGTGGAGCGTATGCTCCCGTTGCGTGCCCGTGTTGCTCTTTTGCGCCGTCTGCTCCGTTGGCGATCAGGTACATAAGATCTTTGTTCCCGGCAGGCATTTCGACGTTATCGATTTAGGATTCGATGCTGCGGGCTATGTTACCGCGATGCTGTTGGTATTGCTGGCAGCGGCGTTGGTGCGCTATGCGACTCGGCCGATCGGCGCCCATGCGAGGCGCTAGCCTTAAGACGAGACATCGCGACTGCCTATGCTTCGACATTGACTACAATAACGGCTGCAATCGCGAGCGGTCGTCGATGTGCAGTTTTCCAGACACCTGTTTTCTCTAAGAAAGGAAATCCCATGACCGTACTGTTTGTTGAATATCCCAAGTGCTCGACCTGTAAGAAGGCCAAGGCATGGCTGGACGAACACGGGGTAGAGTATATCGACCGCGATATCGTTTTGGACAATCCCACGGCTGATGAGCTTGCGACCTGGATTGCTCGTTCGGGACTGCCGGTGCGGCGCTTCTTTAATTCGTCGGGCATGAAATATCGAGAGCTGGGCCTGAAGGCGCGTCTAGATGCGGGCATGACGGATCGGGAGTGCTACGAGCTGCTGGCGACCGACGGCATGCTGGTCAAGCGTCCGCTGTTGGTGGGCGACGACTTTGCGATTCCCGGCTTTAGGGAAGCAGCTTGGACCGAGGCGCTGCTGTAGCGGCTGCGGAAAGTGCGACCCGTTTTGAGCGCTCGGGGTGGGACGTGTTTTCCATCGGAGGGCTCGCTCGGCTCAATCCTTGAGCTGCGCCCATTCGTGCGGATCGTAGACCTTTACGTGCTTGTTGGGCTTGCCGCTCCAGTACTCCTCGTCCATAAAGGGCAGATATGCCTGAACGCCGGGGCAGATAAAGGGAATCCGCTGCTGCTGCAGTCGCTCGCGTTGGCGCTGCTCCAGGTGCGCCTCGGATATGACGGTCGGCATACCGGACAGCTCGACGAGGCTTGCCTGGATTCGCTTAAGGTCGGGGAGTCCCGCGTGCCATGACATCCGCATGATCAAAAAGGATGCACGGCGGTATTTTGCCTGCATCACCGTGATGGCGGGGCGCAGAGTGGGATGGATTTTGTCCCGTTCGGGCCAAAGGTCAGCAGTGATCTCGAGGCCCAGGGTCTCCCATAGGTAATCAAGCTCTTCGTCCATGGCGCCTCGATATCTACGTGATCATTGATACTTCGATTGTGTTGCCTGGTGCTATCGTTTTCGCGGTAGAATCTGCCAACGGTTGACGGCTACCGCTCGCGGCGTTTTGCCCTTCGTGTGCAGCGGTCGACTTCACAGGTCCTTCACGTGTTGGCCGTATTTGACTGAATTTCAAAAAAGTCAAAATTGGGGCTTGCGTCACGGCCGGACTTCCCGTATATTTCTTTCTTGCGCAAAGGCACAGCCGAGCGCAGCGATGCAGTCATTGGGATGTCGTCTAATGGCAGGACAGCGGATTCTGGTTCCGTCAATGGGGGTTCGACTCCCTCCATCCCAGCCATTGCATTTGCTACATATGGCCCGTTCGTCTAGCGGTTTAGGACGCCGCCCTCTCAAGGCGGAGATCACCAGTTCGAATCTGGTACGGGCTACCAAAATTGAACGCCCGGGCCTCGTAAGAGACCCGGGTTTTGTGTATTGACCGATATTTAAGGCGCGCGTTGAGTCTGCCGCCCGGACCGAGGAGTTGTCATGGACCTGCCTATCAGCTTGGAAGACATCACGTATGCCGAGAACTATCTGGCGCAGGGCGACCTGGCTACGGCGACGCCGCTGCTTGAGCGTCTGGTGGAGCTCGCCGAGGAGTATATCGACGCTGAGTGCAAGACGGAGGAGAAGCGCCAGTACTTTAGCTTCGACAGCAAGTTTGAGCGCCTGGCCTATCGCCGCGTGGAGAAGGATCCGCGCGAGCTGGTGCAGGTCGAGGTTCCCTTTGACCGCCTGTACTCCGACATGGCGTTTGCCTACATTCGCCAGCAGGATTATGTGAGTGCTCGGAATGCCCTGATGCAGGCCGTGCGTTGGGATCCCATGAACTGCAACTATCGCTTGGACTTGGCCGAGCTGTTCCGCGCGCTCGAGGACAAGCAGGAGTGGGCATCGCTCTCGTTCTCGGTGCTGGAGCGCGCGAGCGACGGTAAGTGCGCCGCACGCGCCTACACCAATTTGGGTCAGTACTTCTTGGAGCCCGAGACCGAGAACATTTCGGCTGCCGTGGGCTGTGCGCGTCTGGCGCTGCGCCTGGCGCCCAATGATGCGCATACGACGCGCCTGCTCAACAAGATCCATACCACCTATCCGGATGCCGCGGACGAGAGTGACGACCATGTGATGGGTGAGCTCGCCCTGCAGGGCGTGCCGACCTCGCCTTCGGCCGAGATCGCCATCTGCCTGATCATGTGCGCGACCGATGCTGCAAGCGACGGCGACAAGCAGGAGGCTACGCGTCTGACGGTCCGTGCCCGCGACCTAGTGGGCGAGGAGGCATGCGCGGCGATTATCAAGCTGGTGCGCGAGAGCGATGCCGAGCTTAATGCCGAGCGCAGGGCAAAGCGCGAGGCTGCGGGCTCAAACGCCGATGGCGCCAAGGAGGCCGGCGATGCCCAGTAAGCGCGAGCGCAAGCTCATTTCCAAGAATCGCTCGGCACATCACGAGTACTTTATCGATGAGACGTTTGAGTGCGGTATTGAGCTGAGCGGTACCGAGGTCAAGTCGATTCGCGAGCGCGCGTGCCAGATTACCGATACCTTCGCACTGATTCGTGGCGGTGAGTGCTGGCTCGTCGGCCTGCATATCCACCCTTATAGCCATGGTGGCGTGTGGAACCGCGACCCTGATCGCCGCCGTCGTCTGCTGCTGCACCGCAAGGAGATCGACTTTCTTGACGGCAAACTTCGCAACCGTGGTTATGCGCTGGTTCCGTTGGAGCTCTACTTTAATACCGACGGTCGCGTAAAACTGCTGCTGGGCCTGGGTCGCGGCAAGAAGCTCTACGACAAGCGCGAGGACATGGCCAAGCGTGATGTCCAGCGCGAGATCGACCGCGCCCTCAAGGAACGCAACCGCTGACCGTCCTTCATAAGTTGCGGTGGAATACGGACTGGTTTGCCTGTTTGAGGGGCTATTCAGTCCCTATTTCACCGCAGCTGCGGGTGTCTCATCTTTCTTACTGTTCTGACACATATGTTTCAAAGGTGGCGTCCGTTATGGGCGCTGCCTTTTTTGTGGGTACATACATCCATGAGGTTCCAACCCGAGCTAGGGGAGTGATCGTTATGGACAAAACTGCGTTCTTTACCATGCCGAGCGGCCTGTACGTGGTGAGCGCCGCGGCAGACGGGCTGCGTGCCGGCTGCGTTATCAACACAGCGGTGCAGGTGACGTCCATGCCGCCGCGCATTTCGGTTGCAGTGAACAAGGACAACGTCACCTCGTGCGTCATCGCTTCGGCCAAAGCGTTCGCGCTGACCGTGATCGATCAGACCGCCGATATGCTCTACATCGGTAACTTTGGGTTCCGCACCAGCAGCGATTATGACAAGTTTGCCAAATACGAGACCCGCGAGACGGCTCTGGGCATGCCCTATGTGCCCGAGCACGCGGCGGCCCTGTTTAGCTGCCATTTGATCGACACTGTGGATGTTGGCACGCATCTGCTGTTTATCGGCGAGGTCGAGGATGCCGAGCGCTTGAGTGACGAGACGCCGCTCACCTACGATTACTACCATAAGGTCCTGAAGGGCAAGACGCCTCCGAAGGCGTCCTCGTATCAAGGCTAGAAATGTTTTAAAAATACTTGCATTATATTATTGAGAATCTATACTGATAAATGAAGTACATCACCAGTCGCGTTCGAGAGGAGAACATCATGGCTGAGGAGAAGAAGACGTATAAGTTCGTGTGCACCGTTTGCGGTTACGAGGTTGAGGTCGATACGCCCGAGCTGCCCGAAGATTACGTGTGCCCGGTTTGCGGCGTCGGTCCCGATCAGTTTGAGCTCGTCGAGGAGTAGCTCGTCGGCACGCGGCTTGTAGCAACACATAGCTCTGTCCAAGGGCCTCGGTCGAATTCTCGGCCGGGGCCCTTTTCCTCCGCCCCCAAGGGATCACGGTTGCTGTTGGCCGATCCTGTCTGTTGTGAGTCCGGTCGACCTTTTGTCTTAATCTGTAACGTCTAACGGCTCAAAACGGGTCTTCCTGTTACAGATCGAGACAAACCAAAACCGTCCGGCAGAAGGTCTCAATCTGTAACATCTAACGGTGATAATTGGGTCCACTTGTTACAGATTGAGACAAACGGAGCTGTCCCTCGGAATGATCTCGATCTGTAACATCTAGACATCAAAAGCGGCTCTAGATGTTACAGATCGAGACGTTTGCCTAGATAGGTGCCCCGCCCCATTACATCCCTGTCAACAACACGATATCGAGAATCGTCACGATGGCGCCGATCCCTACAAGCAGCGCGTTGAGCGGGCGCGAATTGGCGTATTTGCCCATGACGCGGGGTGAACTGGTGAGCCGTATGAGCACAAAGACCGTAATCGGTAGCTGAAGCGACAGCAGTGCCTGACTCCAGATGAGACCTTCAAAAGGATTTGGAACGACCAGGCACGCCGCCACTGCTCCGGCGAAACAGGCCGCCACCCCGATCGAGGAATGTCGGTCGTGGATGTCGTATTCCTCGTCGAACATGCCCGCAGTGATGGTTCCCGCCGCCATGCCCGCTGTCACGCTGCTCGATAATCCCGCGAACAGCAGCGCTACCGCAAAGATGGTCGAGCTCGCCGGGCCCAAGATGGGGGAGAGCGTGGCCGCTGCGACGGCGAGGTCGTCTACGACCATGCCGTGCGCAAAGAAGGTCGTTGCGGCCAGGATGACCATGGCCGAGTTGATTGCCCAGCCCACGCCCATCGAAAAGAGCGTGTCGAAGAGCTCGTAGCGCAGACGTTCTTCGATAACCTGCTCGCCT
Organism: Collinsella sp.; assembly: GCA_019419485.1. GTDB lineage: Bacteria > Actinomycetota > Coriobacteriia > Coriobacteriales > Coriobacteriaceae > Collinsella. The sequence goes on along the minus strand of DXZV01000085.1, from coordinate 2,562 downwards.
TGGCCTTCGAAGTGCATGGATTGGATGACCTCGGAGTGCAGAAAAAGGTTGTGTGGCATAACGACCGCACCCAGGACGCTCACGATAATCGCGGCAGAGCCAGTGGGCATACTAGGCGTGATCCAGCTTGCGGCGGCTTGCGGCCAGTCGACCTTGACTAGTGCAAGCTCGGCCAAAAACGAGAGTCCTACCACGCCTACGAAGGCGATGATCCAGCGTTCGGCATGCTTGTAGGAGTTCGTCATGAGCATCGCCATCGATACTGCCGCCACGATGACGCAGCCCGCGCGCACGGGCAGCCCAAAGAGCATTTGAAGGGCAATCGCGCCACCCAGGACTTCGGCCATGGCGGTGGCGACAGTCGCGAGATAGGCACTGGCGAGTACCGTGCGTCCAACGAAGCGGGGGAGGTAACGTGTCGTGGCCTCGGCAAGGCAGGCGCCCGTGGCGATACCCAGGTGCGCCGCGTTGTGCTGCAGCACAATGAGCATAATCGTGGACAGCGTGACGATCCACAGCAGCGCGTAGCCAAACTGCGAGCCCGCGGCCATATTGGAGGCCCAGTTGCCCGGGTCGATAAAGCCGACGGTCACGAGCAGCCCGGGGCCGATATGCCGCGCAATGTCTAGGCCTCCGTGACCGCCGGTGCGCCGGGAACCAAAGTGTTGTTTGAGATGGTTGAGCATGGTGCGCTCCTGCGTGCCGTTTGCTTGACGCCGCAAAGGATACCCGTTTTAGGCTCGAAGTTAACCAAGACTAACAAAATAGCTGTATTTGAATAGGATGAGGAAGGGGGCTGCCGAAATGTCTTGATCTGTAACAACTAGGGATGGAAGTTGGGCCTAGGTGTTACAGATCGAGACAGGAAGAAATGGCCCTATGGAATGTCTCGATCTGTAACAGCTGACCGCCAAAACCGGCCCTTCGTGTTACAGATTGAGACATTCGGAGCCGTCTCTCAAAAACATCTCAATCTGTAACAGTAGGTCGTCGAAATTGGGTCTTCCTGTTACAGATTGAGATGTTTGAAGCGGCGAGCTCACAGGCCGAACCTGGGGCCCTTGTTGTCGCCCTTGAGGTCGGCGGTGTCCACTCGTAGGGCGCGCGTTACGCGATTGTTTCGAAACGGGCGGGAAACACAACGGGCCGGCGATGCTCCTAGTATGCCTATTCAACTGACTGTCTAAATATCTAGGGGAGGATCGCGATGCAGGCAGATTCCGCTCAGCAGCAGGGCCTTTATCGCCCCGAATTCGACCATGATGCATGTGGCATCGGCGCGCTCGCCGATATCAACGGTGAGCGCCATCACCAGATTCTGGATGACGCGCTGTCCATTCTGGTTAACTTGGAGCACCGCGGCGGCACGGGACTCGAAAAGAATACCGGCGACGGTGCCGGTATCCTGTTCCAGGTTCCGCATCACTTTTTCCGTAAAGAGGCCCAAAAGTGCGGCCAGATTCTGCCGGCAGAGGGCGACTATGGCGTGGCCATGCTGTTCTTTCCGCAGGACGACAAGGGTGTAGAGGATGCCCGTCGCGTGTTTGAGGAGGGCTGCGCCGAGGCCGGCGTGCCGCTGCTCTTTTGGCGCGAGGTGCCCGTCGACCCGCACGACCTGGGCGAGACGGCCCGCGCCTGCATGCCCACTATCCTGCAGGCCTTCCTGGGCCGTCCGGACGACACGCCCGCCGGCGATGCCTTTGAGCGTCGCCTGTACGTGTGCCGCCGCACCATCGAAAAGAAGGCCGATGCCGAGTTTGCCCTGCGAGACAAGATCTTCTACGTGTGCTCCATGAGCTCGCGCACTATCGTGTACAAGGGCATGCTGGTCGCCACGCAGATGCGCCGCTTCTTCATCGACCTCAACGACGCCGCCGTCAAAACGGCCGTGGCGCTCGTCCACTCGCGCTACTCCACCAACACCACGCCCAGCTGGGAGCGCGCGCACCCCAACCGCTTTATCATCCATAACGGCGAGATCAATACCCTCAAGGGCAACGTCAACTGGATTCGCGCCCGCGAACCAAACCTCTACTCGCCGGTGCTCCAGCACGACCTTGAGCGCGTGCTGCCTATCATTAACCGCGAAGGTTCCGACTCCGCCATTCTCGACAACGTCCTTGAGTTCCTGGTCATGAACGGGCGACCCCTCACGCGCGCTGTCTCTTTGCTGCTGCCCGAGCCGTGGGACCACAACGCGAATCTGTCCGAGGCACGTCGTGCCTACGACGCCTACCAGTCCATGCTTATGGAGCCCTGGGACGGTCCTGCCGCAATCGCCTTTACCGACGGTCGTACCTTGGGCGCCGCGCTCGATCGCAACGGCCTGCGCCCGGCTCGCTATTATGTGACGCGTGACGACCGCTTCCTGCTCTCCTCCGAGGTGGGCACCATCGAAATCGATCCGGCAAATGTGCTTACGGCGGGCTGCTTGGGCCCGGGCGAGATGCTCGAGGTCGATTTTGCGCAGGGCCGCGTGAAGTACAACGACGAGATTCGCCGTGCCCTTGCCATGCAAAAGCCCTATCGCGACTGGATTGCCGAGGAGACGCTCGATATCGA
>DXZV01000084.1:6237-7664 GCA_019419485.1 Collinsella sp. | reverse complement strand
GTCGACCTCGCCGTCTGCAAGCGCCTCAAAGAGGGCACTGCCGGTGTCGATTTCTTTATAGGTGCAGGTAACGCCTTCGTCGGCGAGCCACTGCTGGCCGACGATAGTTTGCATAACGCCGGCGTTGCAGCCGATGGTAAGGCCTTGGAGCGCCTGGGGGTCGCCTTTGGCAAGGTCGTCGCGATCGGGCCTGGCGTAGATGTAGTAGCGCTCGGTGCCCTCGGGGTTCGAGGAAAAGAGCAGCTTCTGCTCGCGCTCTGCCGAATACGAGATGTTGGGCATGAGGTCGATTTCGCCCGCCTCGAGCATGTCCATAAGCTCGGAGAAGGTGCCGCTAACGTATTCGTATTGCCAGCCCTTTGTGTAATACGAGAGGGTCTGGAGGTACTCGTAGCCCCATCCCGAGAGGCGCTCGCCCGGCGTGCCTTCCTGGAAGCCTTTGTTGTTGACGAGCCAGCCAACGCGGACCGTCTTGACCTGCTGGTCGGAGTCGGCGGCAAAGGCAGGGGCGGGCATGGCGGCGCTCAGTACGGCGAGTGCGGCAAGCGCGACGGCCAGGGTGCGATATAGAGTCAAACGAAGGACGGTGGAAGGTTTCACATGAAATCCTATCGAGTCGAGACAGTATCACATAAGGATACCAGCTCAACCTGCCCACTCAGCCACCGCACCGCTAAACGGTCACTCCCGGCAGTTGGGAGCAGTCCCTAACTGCCGGCACAAAAGGAACGTCCCTGACTGCCGGTTGCCCAAGTGCCGGTTGTGGGACAATACCGAGCGAATGTGATTGGGCGTCTGGGAAAAGGGGTCGCGATGAACAAGTTGAGGACGCTTGCTGACGTGTTGCGCCAGGCTGGCTTTGCGCGCATCACGGGCCTGTTTCTCGTCTTCTATCTGCTGTGCTCGACGGCCGTCTGGCTGTCCGAGCCCACGACCCTTACGTTTGGCGATGGCCTCTGGTTTAGCTTTGAGACCGTCTCGACGATCGGCTTTGGTGATATCCCGGCCGAGACGCCGGTTGCCCGCGCTATCACCGTCGTCCTGAGCGTCATCAGCATCTTCTACATCGCCATGCTCACGGGCGTGGCGGTGAACTACTGCAATACGCTCATCAAGATGCGCCAAAAGGACACCATGGCGCGCTTTATGGACGATCTTGAGCATTTGGAAGAGCTCGATCGTGACGAGCTTGCCGACCTATCGCGCCGTGTGCGCGAATATCGCCGACGCCAACGCTAGAACGGGCGCCGCGCGTCATGACGAGGGGGACTGAATATGGATATCACGGTATACCTGGGCGCAAGCGTCGGTAACGACCCGGCGTTTCTGCCTGCGGTGCGGCAGCTCGGCACATGGATTGGCTCCAACGGCCACGCGCTGGTATACGGCGGGTCCAAGTCGGGGCTGATGGGCGCGCTTGCCGATAG
>DXZV01000084.1:3095-6227 GCA_019419485.1 Collinsella sp. | reverse complement strand
GCGTGGAGCCAAGCTTTTTTATCGAGGCCGAGTTTCAACATGACGGTATCGACGACCTCATCGTGACGAGCGACATGGCCGAGCGCAAGGCCAAGATGATCGAGCTTGGTGATGCCTTCATTGCCTTTCCCGGCGGGACGGGTACGCTCGAGGAGATTGCCGAGGTCATGTCGGCCGTGTCGCTGGGGCATCTGAGCGCGCCGTGCATCCTGTATAACCTGGACGGTTACTACAACGATCTCAAGGCGCTGCTCGGACACATGATTGATAAAGGACTTTCGAGCCCGCAGCGCCAGCACGGCATCTACTTTGCCGACGATTTGCGCGAGATTGCCTCGATTATTAATGGATAAGTCTTGAGCCTGCCCCACTATGACTCCCAATGGTGCCGTTTGCAGCGCAGACGGTTGGCTCGTTCGGGCAACGCTCGCTCTACAATAAAACGTATCTATGCCGACTTTGACCACGGGAGGCCCCGATGGATAACCTTGCAAAACCCAAAAACCGAGCACTGTTTTTAGTGAGCGTGGCTGTGACCGGTGCGTTTGCGGGCGCCGCGGTCTGGCTGTTCTTCTTTGCGATGGAGCACGGTATCGACTATTTATGGACCGAGATTCCGCATATGCTGGGCGTCGCCTCGCCCGAGCTTGCCAGCGGCCCGTTTGGCTTTCTGCCGTACCCGTTTTTCGTCTGCCTGCTGGGCGGCCTGTTAATCGGTCTGTACGAAAAGATTACGGGCACCAAGACCGACGACCTCAACCAGGTGATGGCCAAGGTCAAACAAGACGGGCGCTACCCGTACGACAACCTGGGCAAGCTTTCGCTCGCGGCATTGCTGCCGCTGCTGTTTGGCGGCAGCATTGGACCGGAGGCCGGCCTGACCGGCGTCATCGCGGGTCTGTGCAGCTGGGTCGGCGATCGCATGCACCGCTTTGGCGCCGAGTTCAGGGAGCTCACGCTGTTGGGCACCCAGGCCGCGCTGACGGCGCTCTTTACCGCGCCCGTCTTTGGCTTTGTGGCACCGCTTGCCGGTAGCGCCGATGGCCAGGGCGAAGACGCCGACGATGAGTCCGCGTCCGGCGAGATCACCATCAAGTTGCCCAAGGCGCAAAAGACGGTGGTCTACGGCATCGCGATTGCCGGCGGTCTGGGCACCTACCTGCTGCTTGGCCAGCTTGTGGGCGGCGGCATGGGCATGCCCAGGTTCGAGTCCGCCGAGGTGGGCAATCTGGAACTTGTCTGGCTCATTCCGCTGGCGTTGGTCGGCACCGTATGCGGTTGGCTGTACTTTGTCTCCGAGCATGCGAGCGAGGCACTGTCACATGCAATAGGGGAGCGTCCTGTCGTCAAGGCCATGCTAGCCGGTTTGGCGCTTGCTATCTGCGGCACGGTCCTGCCCTACACCATGTTTGCTGGCGAGACCCAGGCCGACGTGCTCATGGAAACCTATCTGACCATTCCTGCCGGCGTGCTTATCGCGACCGGTCTTGTTAAGGCCATGCTGACGCCCGCCCTCATCAACCTTGGTTGGCGCGGCGGCCACTTCTTCCCCGTTATCTTCTCGGGCGTAAGCCTGGGCTATGGCCTTGCCATCCTCACCGGCGCAGATCCGGTCTTTTGCGTCGCCGTCTGCACGGCATCGACGATGGGCGCCGTCATGCGCCAGCCTGTCATGGTTGTGGGCCTGCTGCTTATGTGTTTCCCACTCAAGGGTATCGTCTGCATGATTATCGCGGCCGTCATCGCCGCCGGCATCCCGCTGCCCAAGCCGCTGCGCAAGTAGCACGGTAGCGCGCAGTCAGTACAAACATCTCAAGTCCGGTGCGGGCGCTGTGTCACGGATTTGCGGGTGGACTGGATTTCGTTCGGTATCGGCGCTACTTCCAAATTGCAAGCGCGGCGGTGCCCAGTACGATGAGGGCGAGACCGATGGCGCTGCGGCGGGAGAGTTTTTCGTTGAATGCCAGGCGCGCAAATAGCACCGATACGACAATCGATAGTTTGTCGATCTGCACCACGACACTCACCTGGCCTGCAGCGATGGCATAGTAATAGAGCAGCCACGATGCTCCAGTCGCGATGCCCGATGTTGCGAGAAATGTGAGTTCGCGCCGGTCAACGTGCGCGACCTGCTCCAGTTTTCCCTTGGCTGCCACGATTGCCCATGCCATAACCAGTACCACGCAGGTGCGGATTGCCGTGGCCAGGTTTGACTCGACGCCTTCGATGCCGATCTTGGCGAGGACGGAGGTGAGTGCCGCGAACACGGCGGCGCCGAGGGCGTAAGCGAGCCAGGTTCGGTCTTGCTGCTGCTCGGGTTCGGCGGACTGCTTCTTCTCGATCATTAAAAACGTGCCGAGGGTGATGGCAGCGGTTCCCACGAGCTTAACCGCAAGGTTGCTCGTCTCGTCAAAAAGCGCGATGGCGACCAGCGCGGCGAGCACGGTGCTCATCTTGTCGACCGGTACGACCTTATTGACATTTCCGATGCTCAACGCCTTAAAGTAACAGATCCACGAAGCACCGGTAGCGAGTCCCGAGAGGACGAGAAAGAGCCAGGATCTGGGTTCGATGCTGCCAATGGTTCCAATGGATCCAGAAATGCCCGCCATTGCCCAGGCGAAAACGAGCACCACGCAGGTGCGAATGGCCGTCGCGACATCGGAGTCGGTCTGCTTGATGCCGCATTTGGCCAAGATGGATGTGATGCCGGCAAAGAATGCTGACGCAAATGCTGCGACAACCCACGACACGGGTGCGGTGCCTCCTTGGATAATGGGTTTATCCTGCGAGTTTTATGGACATGAGGATACCGCCCCACCATGAAGGTTTGATATGGCCGCGGCGAGACGGGGGTTATGTTCCGGGGAGCCATTTGGTGAAGGCTCGAATTGTCGATATGCTGTCGACTTCTCTTTGGTTTCCAAGATCTAAACGGCATGCTTCGAAGGGCGGCGGCGTTGTTGTTGCTTCGTCTTATCTAGTAAATGAGGTGGCGTGCAGCCCAAGCCCTTTGGCTGTCGATTACAGGTCGCGTGCCCGATAGACCTTGGTGCTGACTGCGCAGCTGATTGCACATAGCGCGAGGGTAAGTGCGGCGATGCCTGCACACAGACAGCCCAGAACGGCGGG
>DXZV01000084.1:0-3085 GCA_019419485.1 Collinsella sp. | reverse complement strand
AATCGACATGAGCCAGTTGCTGATGGGGTTGGAGGAGCTCAGCGTGGCCATGGCAAGGCATCCGAGCATGGCAAACAGGCCAACGGATAGGCGCAGCGCCTCCATGTGTCCAAATCGAAAGAACAGCGGCTGTGCCAAAAACACCATCATGAGGGAGATGAGCATCGATGCTGCCGAGGCGATTGCGATTTCAAAGACCGTCTGTCCCGTCGAAGGAATGCCCGCGCCATTGAAGAGCGGGATGGAGGCGATGCTCAAAAGCGTAGCTGCACATGCCATGAGGGCGGAGAAGACAATAACGCTCAGGTAGCGTGCGCAGATGATGTCTTTACGCGAGAGAGACAGCGTTGCGCGATAGCGCTCCCAACCGTTTTGATTGTCGAAGCCGGCCAGCGAGCTCATGACCATGATGGGTGACATGGCACTGACCGCGCAGGCGCCAGCGCTCATGCCGGAATCGCCGTCCGATGCGTTGGCAAGGGTCAGCACGACGAATATGAACAGGCCGACGCCCGCGATGCTCGGGACGAGCGTGCGAACGATAGCGAGCTCGGACATAAAGGCGCGTTTCATTTCGAAGCCCCTTTCAGCATGAGGCGCAGATAGTCGTCAATGGTTGCCCGATCGCAGGGAATCTCGGGGAAGGCCTCGAGCGTTTCGCGACGGTTGGGCACGAGCACGTCCACGCTATAGGCGTGGTGGGCGGCACGGGCACCTTCGACGCAAGCCATAAGCTCGGCGGCCTGTGCTTGGGTGCAGTGGGCGATGCCGGCGCGGTCGGTAATGTCCTCGCGCGGCAGATCAAACACAATCGAACCGTTATCGATGCAGATGATGCGGTCGGCGGCACGATCGAGGTCGGACGTAATGTGGCTCGAGAGCAGCACGCTGTGCTGGCCGTCGGCGACAAAGGCAAGCAGCTCATCGAGCAGCTCCTCGCGTGCCATGGGATCGAGGCCCGCGGTGGCTTCGTCCAAAACGAGCAGCTTGGCATTGTGGCTGAGTGCACAGGCAAGCTGCAGTTTCATGCCCATGCCGCGGGAGAGGTCCTTGACCTTTGTCTTGGGATCGAGGCCAAATCGGTTGATGAATCCGGCGAACGTTTCGCGGTCCCATGTGGGGTACGTCGGGCCTACGAGCGACTCGATCTGGCCCACCCTGAGCGTGGAGGGGAAGGGGCACGTGTCCAGGACAAGACCGACGCGGGAGCGTAGATGGCGTTGCGATTCATCGGGCGCGTCGGCGCCACAGCGCTGCCCAAACAGGTGCACCTCGCCGGCATCGAGCTTTATAAGCCCGAGCGCGGCGCGAATGGTCGTTGTCTTGCCGGCGCCGTTTGCGCCTACAAAGCCAACGATCTGGCCGGGCTCCACAGCGAGCGTGACGTCGCGTAGTGAAAAGCGGTCGCTCACACGGCGTGAGATGCCTTTGAGTTCTAAAAGGTTTTGCATGGTATAGCCTTTCTTTCAGATGGCTACTGCATGGTTTCGGGGGCTACCAGGTCGAGCATCTCGTGCAGTTTGTCGCGCGTGACGCCCAGGGTTTCGGCTTGGCTCGCCGCTTTCGCAAGTAGCTCTTCGATATGGCAGAGCTGGTTTTCGCGCAAGAGTTCCTGGTTGCCCTCGGCGACAAAGCAGCCCTTGCCCTGCACGGTGCAGATAAACCCGAGTTGCTCTAGGTCGGCGTAGGCGCGCTTGGTGGTGATGACGCTCACGCCAAGATCGCTCGCGAGCGCACGGATGCTGGGGAGTTTGGCTCCCGCAGTGAGCGTGCCCGAAAGGATTTGAGCTTTGACCTGCGAGGATATCTGTTCGTAGATGGGCTTATCGCTCGAATTGGATAGGATGATGTCCACAGCGGCTCCTTAGCTGTTGGGCTACACGTGTATATAACCGGTAAGCACAGTATATATACACTATGCACAGTTATGCAAGAGCTAAATGTGGAATAGACCATCGGCGCCGCGCTTGCTCCAAAACAATCTCAATCTGTAACATCTGGGTCCGTTTTTGGTCGCCAGCTGTTACAGATTGAGATGTTATTTTCCCGCCTGCCTATTTGTCTCAATCTGTAACAGTAAGAGTCGATTTGCGCGGCTAGATGTTACAGAACGAGACATTGGCTGCCTGCCTTTCCGTTTATCTCGATTTGTAACAGCTAGACCCAATTTGGGCGGTCAGGTGTTACAGATTGAGATTGTGCCGGCGGACAAGTTCGTTTGTCTCAATCTGTAACACCTGGATCCGTTTTGGGTCGCCTGCTGTTACAGATTGAGACAGTCTGCTGCAGAATACTTCCGATAACTAGCCGTTCACGCTCTGACTGATGAATTTGTCCTGATAGGCGCCCTAGAGCGGGATTTCGCGGCTACAATAGTGCGGTTACAACGACGTAATGCACTCAATGCAAGAAAGGATCCGCATGGCAAGCCTGTCGGATGAAATCTCGTCGCGCCGCACATTCGCGATCATCAGCCACCCGGACGCCGGTAAGACCACGCTTACCGAGAAACTGCTGCTCTATACCGGTAGCATCCAGACCGCCGGCTCGGTCAAGGGCAAGAGCTCGGCCAAGCATGCCGTCTCGGACTGGATGGACATCGAGAAGGAGCGCGGTATCTCCGTTACCTCCTCGGTGCTGCAGTTCACCTACAACGGTGCCTGCGTCAACATCCTCGATACCCCCGGCCACCAGGACTTCTCGGAGGATACCTACCGTACCCTTATGGCCGCCGACGCCGCAGTCATGGTCATCGACGGCGCTAAGGGCGTCGAGGCCCAGACCAAAAAGCTCTTTAAGGTCTGTACGCTGCGCCACATTCCCATCTTCACCTTTGTGAATAAGCTCGACCACGAGGCTCGCGATCCGTTTGAGCTCATGGAAGAGATCGAGAACGTCCTGGGTATCAATACGTATCCCATGAACTGGCCGATCGGCAGTGGTCGCAACTTCCGCGGCGTGTTCGACCGTCAGACCCGTCGCGTCATCGCCTTTGAGGGCGACGGTCACGCCAACGCCACCAAGAAGGTCGCCGAGGTCGAGGCCGAGCTGGGCGATCCTTCCATGGACGAGCTCATCGGCGAGG
>DXZV01000083.1 GCA_019419485.1 Collinsella sp. | reverse complement strand
GTCTAACAATTGAATCAGTCTGTCCTATAGTTTCCGAACAATTTTGTCTTAGTGTTCGGAAACATACCCTTTGAGTGCTAGACTTTGCGCCGTCGAAGGGAACATATATGGATAAGCGAGATCTTGAGCAATTGCTGAGCGATGTTGCCGGCGGAGCAGTCACCCCAGCCGTCGCCCTCACGCGCATCCAGACGGCTCCGACCGCCGATCTGGGTTTTGCACAGCTCGATCTTTCGCGCGGAGTGCGCCAGGGAGCCGGCGAGGTTGTCTACGGTGCGGGTAAAACCGCCAAACAGATTGCCGCCATTATCGAAGCGCTGCGCGATGCTGGCCAGGAGCGCATCCTGGTCACGCGCCTGGACAGCGAAAAAGCAGCCCGCACCTCGGAGCTCCTCGACAACGGCATCGACCTGGGATATGTCCCGGACGCACAGCTCGCCCTCGTGGGCGGCAATCCCTCCCCCACCGGTAACGGACGCATCGTCGTCGCCTGCGCCGGCACGAGCGACTTGCCCGTCGCCGAGGAAGCCGCGTTGACGGCCGAGTTCTATGGCAACGAGGTCGACCGCCTCTACGACGTAGGCGTCGCCGGCCTGCACCGCTTGCTCGCGCATGCCGAGGAACTTGCCCAGGCGCAGGTGGTCATCGCCATCGCCGGCATGGAAGGCGCGCTGGCGAGCGTTATCGGCGGCCTGGCGAGCTGTCCGGTCATTGCCGTTCCCACCAGCGTGGGCTACGGCGCGAGCTTTGGTGGCGTAGCCGCACTGCTCGCCATGCTCAACTCCTGCGCCAGCGGCGTTTCGGTCGTCAATATCGACAACGGCTTTGGTGCCGCATACCAGGCAAGTCTTATCAATCATCTGAGCGCCGGCACACCCCGCGCCCGCTAAGGAGCATTCCATGTCCAACCATCAGCATACGCTTATCATCGACGGCACCTCGGGCATCAGCGGCGATATGACCGTCGCGGCCCTGCTCGACCTGGGCGCCAGCGAGGAGCATCTGCACGAGCAGCTCGCCACGCTGCCGGTCGACGGCTTTTCGATTGCCGTGACGCGCGTAAACAAGCACGGCATCGACGCCTGCGATTTCGATGTCCAGCTTGCAGAGGAGCTCGAGAACCACGATCACGATATGGCCTGGCTCTACGGCAACGAAGCAGCTGTCGAGCATATGCACGAACACGAACGCCACCATCATGACCATGGCGAGCACGAGCACTGCCACGAGCATGACCATGAGGCCCACGGTCATGGCCACGAGGGTCACCATCACGCCCACGGCCATCACCACCGTTCTTTGGCGGACGTCACCGCCATCATCGATGGCTCGCAGCTAAGCGATGGCGCCAAGCGTCGCGCCCTCGCCATTTTTTCCGTACTCGCTGATGCCGAGGCAAAGGCTCACGGCAAAACGCCCGACACCGTCCTGTTTCATGAGGTGGGCGCCGTCGATTCCATCGTCGACGTCTGCTCCGTTGCCATCTGCCTCGACGATCTGGGTATTGAGGATATCGTGGTCGAGTCGCTCTCCGAGGGCCACGGAACCATCCGTTGCGCCCACGGCCTTATGCCCATTCCCGTCCCCGCTGTCGTCAACCTGTGTCAGGCGGGCAATATCGCCCTCACGCCTGCACCGGTCGCTGGTGAGCTCGTGACGCCCACGGGCGCCGCCATCGTCGCCGCACTGCGCACGTCCGAGCACCTGCCGGCCCGCTACCGCATCGAGGCCGTCGGCTACGGCGCCGGTAAGCGCCCCTACGAGGGTTGCTCCGGTACGCTCCGCTGCCTGCTCGTTCACGCGGACGCATAGCCATGGATGCCCGCAAAGAAAAAAGCCGCGCTGCCATCGTTGCGGCGTTCTCCGAGCTGCTACGCGAAGTGGACTACGGCAAGATCACCGTCGGCGACATCATCGCGCGCGCCCACGTAGGCCGCGCGACATTCTACGGCCTCTTTAAGAGCAAAGACGGCCTACTGTCCGAGCTCGTGAGCGGCATCTGCACCCACGCCCTCGACGACGATGGTACGCCGCTCGACGACCCACTCGTGCAAGTCGAGCATATCCTCAACAACCTCTGGGAACGCCGTCAGGGCGTTCGAGCCCTCGTAGCCGGCGCCGGCTCACGCGTCTTCGCCGACTGCTTACGCAAGGCCATCATGTCACGAGCAGCCGAAACCGTCCCTACCGACCCAAACGGCCCCGCCGCCACCATGGACCGCAGTTTTTTACTACACCACATAGCCTCAAGCTTCGTAGGAATGGTCCAATGGTGGGCCTGGCACAACTTCCAAGCCCCAAAAGAGGACGTAGCCAAAGACTACCTATCAGCCATTAAGCCCCTCTTCAACTAAGTAAGAAGCTCATCCCAAAGCATCGCCCCACCCCAAGGCGCCACGCATCCCAAAGTGTCACTCGCACCTCAAAGCGCCTAGCAACAAAGTGCCCACCACATCCAAATTCAGATATATATGTTGGTTGCTTGTTCGAACGCAACTGGATTCCCGCAGGGTCCGGCATAGGTTAACTTTCCGCCGCACTCCGCAGGACGCAAGAAGCTCCCGCCGCACGAAGTGCGCAGCGGGAGCTTCTTGCATGTCCGAGGACGCGGCGGAAAGTTAACCTATGCCGGACCCGGGCGTTATATCAATTGTCTTGGACTAGAACATGCCCAAGAAACCATGCACAAACAGCGCGGCCACAGCAGCACCGACAAACGGCGCGATACCAGGAACAAGCAGACCATACTTCCAGTTGTTGTCAGCCTTGTTCTTAATCGGCAGCACCTGATAGGCCATGCGAGGACCAAGGTCACGTGCCTGGTTCATGGCGAAGCCGGTGATGCCGCCCATGCCCATGCCAACGGCCCAAACGATCAGGCCGACGCAGATAGCGAGCATCAGAACGTTCTCACCAGCGCGGCTAGCGGCAGCAAGGATGGCGCTGATGAACACAAAGGTGCAGATAGCCTCGCAGAAGAAGTTGCGAGCATAGTTGGTGCCCTCGGTGGTGGGGTTGGTCGAGAAGATGTTGCGCTGGGCAATGGGGTCGACGACGCCCTCGGAAGCCTTGAACTCATCGGCATACATAAGCCAAGCGATTACGGCGCCCACAAAGCCGCCGAGCATATCGGCAATCATGAAGGGAATGCAGCTGCCCCACGGCACCAGACCTACGATGCACTGGGCGAGCACCATAGCCGGGTTCATGCACACGGCGCCGCCAAAGACAAACAGGCAGACCGAGATGCCAAAAGACCAAGTGGTGATGGCAAACATATGGCCGGAACCCTGATACTTGGTGCCCTTGAGCACGGTATCGCAGTGCACGCCCACGCCAAAGATGATCATGAGGGCCGTTGCGCCGAATTCGCAGAGGAGTTTGGTAAGCATAAAACCTTATCTTTCTTGTCGGTTATAAACGATTCGTTTAGGCCGCGTACTAGTGCTGAGCGACGACAACGCCCAGGCCATCGGGAATGACGGCCACCTTGGCATCGGCACCCTTCATCTCAAAGGCGAGCTTGAGCGCCTCATCGAGGGTGTTGACCGGCGTCATGTGCATATCCTTGATCATCCGGTGATCGCACAGGTCGGTAGCCATGATCACAGGGTGATGCGCCAGGATGCGGGCGAAAATCTGGCTCGTCCACTGGTCGGGCAGGGTCTCGTCCTTAGGACGGTCGATGCAGGCGCGCTCAAACTCCGCAGGATCGTTGTCGGCGATGTTGTGATAGAAGCCCTCGCCACCGTGACCGTCGGCACAACCGGCGACATCGATAATCACGCCGCCCTCGGGAAGCGTGGCCTCGGCAGAGCACATGCCCTTCACGGCCTGGTAGATGTTCTGGTCGAGCGGGTAGCCGCCGTTGGTGGTAATGGCAATCTCGCACTCGACGGGCTCAACGCCGGCAAGGCTCTTCACGAACTCGCAGCCAGCCTCGTGTGCCTTATGGATGTCGCCTGCAAAGGAGCCGATAACCTCATGCTTGCCGTTAAGCACCACGTTGAGCACAAAGGCAAGGTGAGCCATCTCGGCAGCGGCAAACATGTCCTCGCTCACGTGGTTGTGGCACAGGTTGCCGGCACGCGAATGGGAATCGTTCACAAACTGACCGTTGTGGTTGTACATGATGGTCTTGTAGCTGGCGATGCCAGGCAAAACGGACTTGCGGCTACCAGAGAAACCGGCAAAGAAGTGCGGCTCAATAAAGCCCTCGGCAAGCAGCAGATCACAATCGACGGCAATCTTGTTGATGATGCACTCGCCACCAGAAGGCAAGGTGCCGATCTTTTTCATCATGCTGTCGTCAGTCGCGACGTGCATAACGATTTCCTCGTTGGCAACGATCTCCTCGCTATACTTGTTGACGAGCTCCTCATGCGTCGACGGACGGTGCATACCCGTAGCAACCAAAATACGAACTCGAGCCTCGGGCGCAGCGGAATGGATGTGATGCAGCAGAATAGGCATCGTCACACGCGAGGGAACGGGACGCGTATGATCGGAGCTAATGATGACGATATCCTTCTTGCCAGCACAAAGCTCCTCGAGCGAAGGCGAGCCATAAGGGTTGGCAAGTGACTCCTCTACCAGCTCTTCCTGCGATTTTGTAGTCTTAAACTCGTTTTGATGACCTTCCATCACACCCGCGAAATTCTTATCCTCGAGCTCCAGATGCAACGTCTTGTGGTCAAATGGTAGTTCACATTCAAACAATGACGAGCGCCCTCTTCCTTTCAACTGACACACTAGATTAACCGTTGGAAGGATACGCCGCTCACCGAAAAACACCACCGTCCACCGACTCATTAACACAACGTTCATATTTGACCCACAACAAAATGGCCGCGATCCCAAACGGGACCGCGGCCGCTACAGTCGTAAGGCGAGAAGCACCACATGCATCTCAATCCCGATCGATAAGGCGCGCGGCGCGAAGCGCCAAACGCGCCGCCGGGACAGACCCCATCCAAAACGCGCGGAGCGCACCATTATTCCCCCAGCCAGTAATCCGCCGAAGACCGGACATCGCAGGGCCCGCCATCAGTTTACTTTTAGGCACACTCCGCAGGACGCAAGAAGCCCTCGCCGCACGAAGTGCGCAGCGAGGGCTTCTTGCATGTCCGAGGACGTGCCTAAAAGTAAACTGATGGCGGGCCCGGACGACTACAGGGCTATCGATTACCCCGTGTTCTGCAAACCTGCCGAGACGCCGGTCACAGTCGAAAGAATCAGGCTCATGTACTCGGCCTTCTTCTCCTCGGCCATCTCGTCCTGGTTCATACGCACCTCGCGAAGGGCGCGGACCTGGGCGATGGACAGGGCGTCGACGTAGGGGTTACGTACACGGACGGCGCAGCCGAGCACGCGACGGCGCTGCAGCGGCCACTCGTCACCGACGATGGCAAGGACCCACTTACGCGTGAGCTGCATCTCGGTAAAGACCTTCTCGGACAGATCCTGGCGGTCGCCCAGGTGCAGATACATCTTGGCGATGCGCTGGTCGGTCTTGGCGATCGACATCTCGATGTTGTCGATAAAGGTGCGGAAGAACGGCCACTCCTGGTAGGCAGCCTTGAGCTGGTCAAGATCGCCAAGCTGCTCGCAGGCGGTGCCCAGACCGTACCAAGCGGCCAGGTTAATGCGCGCCTGGCTCCAGCTGAAGATCCACGGGATGGTACGCAGGTCATCGAGCGACTTGGCGCCCAGACCGCGCTTGGCGGGACGCGAGCCGATCGGCAGCAGACCGACCTCGGTCAGCGGCGTCACGGTCGAGAACCACGGTGTAAAGTCCTCGGTGTTCAGCAGGTCCAGATAGCGTTCGTGGCTTGCAGTGTTGAGCTTCTCGGCCATATCCCAGAACTTCTGCGTGGTCTCGGTGTTGGTCTTCTCGACACTCGGGGCCGACTGCAAAAGCGTTGCGGCGGCAACGGACTCAACATGGCGCTGAGCCAGCGTGCGGTTGCCGTAACGGGCAAAGATGACTTCGCCCTGCTCGGTGAGCTTAAAGAAGCAGTTGACCGAACCCTTGGGCTGCGCCAGCACGGCCTTGTTGGCCGGGCCGCCGCCACGGCCCACGGCACCGCCGCGACCGTGCATGAGCACCAGGTCGATATCGTTCTTCTCTGCCCACTTGGCGATGCGCTCCTGCGCGGAGTGCAGCGCGAGCATGGCCGTGGTAGGACCGGCATCCTTGGAAGAGTCGGAATAGCCCAGCATGACCTCCATGCGGCGGTTGGTCTGGGCAAGGCGCTTTTGCACCACGGGCAGCGTAAGCATCTGGTCGAGCACGTCAACGCAGCCCTCGAGGTCCTCGAGCTGCTCGAACAGCGGGATCACGTCGAGCTCGGGAACGTCTTCCTCGTGTGCGAAGGACAGGTGGGCCAGCTCAAAGACGTCGGCCACATGCTGGGCACTCTTGGTAAACGAGATGATGTAGCGGTGTGCCATCTTCTTGCCGTAGCGCTTTTGGATGGAACCGATGGCACGGAAGGTGTCGATGACCTCGCGCGTCATGGGCTGCAGGTCACCATGGATACCGTTCTCGTGGATATCCTTGAGGGCGCGGGCGTGCACCACGGAGTGCTGACGGAACTCCATCTCGACCATATGGAAGCCGAAGGACTCGACCTGCCAGATGATGGTTTGGACCGGACCGTAGGCGGCACGGACGGCACCGCAGGCAGCAAGCGAACGCTGGACGACGCGCAGGTCATCCAGGAACTCGTCGGCGCTGTGGTACATGGTGTCGGTGATGCGGCGCACGGTGGCGTTCAGGCGGTCGGCCATGACGAGCATGACGGCGCGATGCGGCTCGTGCTCGGAGATCAGCTCGGCGCGGGCCGTGTAACGAGGGCTCATCTCGACCTGATGGTTCCACAGGTTAATGAGCTCGGCAGAAGGCTTGCTGTAGGTGGCCTCGAGCGTGAGGTTGTGGCCGATGCGGCGGCACTTGTCCTCGAGCTTGAGCACCATGTGAGTGAAGTACTTGGCGGCGACTTCGCGGCTCACCTTGGCGGTGACGTTGGGGTTGCCGTCGCGGTCGGAGCCGATCCAGCTGCCGGGATGGAAGAACGCCGGGCACAGCGGCGGCACGGTACCGGCCTTGTCGCCCAGCACCCAGTCGTCAAAACGACGGTAGATGACGGGGATAACGTCGAACAGCGTGTTATCGAAGATGTCGATGATGGTATCGGCTTCCTCGACCGGCGTGGGCTTCTTGAGCGCGATGGGGCTCGTACGCACCAGGGCGTCGATCTCCTGCAGCATATGGCGCTCGTTCTCCACCAGGTCGGAGCCGCCCAAACGCGGACGCTCCTCCAGCAGGTTGGAGATACGGCGAATCTTGCCCTCGACGGCCTTACGACGGGCCTCGGTGGGATGTGCGGTAAAGACAGGGTGGAACTCGAGCTTGCCGAGCAGCTCATTGGCACCCTCGACGCCCATCTCGTTTACCAACTGGTGATAGGCGACGGTGAGTTCGTTGGCGGGATCGACCTCGGTATCGGTCGATGCGCCGGCCTCGCGCTCGCGCAGCTGCGCCACACGGTAGTTCTCCTCCGACAGGTTTGCCAAGTGGAAGAAGCTCGTAAAGGCGCGAACGATGACCTGCTGCTTATCAAGCGGCAGGCTGTCAATCAAATCGACGACTTCGCGAAACGCCACGGCGGTGGGCTCGTCGGCAGTGGGCACGCCCTG
>DXZV01000082.1:2232-7750 GCA_019419485.1 Collinsella sp. | reverse complement strand
AGCGAACCCACTGACACATACTTGGTGATGGCGACGGCTACGATAAACATGCCCAGCAGCGACAGGCCAATAGGCCAGTACCAGGCGAGGATGACACCCAGACCAACTGCGATACCCTTGCCGCCGTGGAAGTTGAGATAGGGCGAGAAGATATGGCCCCACACGGCTGCCAGGCAAATGACACCGAGCATCCAGTCGCCGGGGGCTCCGGGCGCCATGATGTTCGGCGGAAATCCATAGCCCACGCTCGCGATGAACGGACGGGCGATGACAACGCAGATGGCGCCCTTAAGGCAGTCGAGCAGCAGCGTGAGCGCGGCCACCTTGGGGCCGGCTACGCGCAGGGCGTTGGTGGTGCCGATGTTACCGGAGCCCGCCTTGCGAATGTCGGTGTGGTTAAACACGCGGCCCAAGATTAGGCCAAACGGAATCGCTCCGATAAAGAACGAGGCCACGGCGCAGATGGCGGTCAGCAGAATCGGATTATGCATCCTTTTGCTCCTTCTTCCTAAAGAAGAGTCGAATGGGCGTGCCGGCAAAGTCGAAGGTCGAGCGCATGCGGTTCTCCACGTAGCGCTGGTAGGTGTCGTTGACCAGGTCACTGTGGTTGACGAAGAACGTGAACGTCGGCGGGTTGACGCCCGTCTGGGTCACGTAGTGCATGCGCAGGCGGCGCTTGCCGTCCACCACGGTATGACCGAACTCGCGCAGGTCGGTGAGGAACGCGTTGAGGCGCGAGGTGCTAATCTTCTGCGAGCGCGTCTTTTCGGCGGCGTCTACCATCGCCCAGATCTTCTCGACGCTGCGGCCGGTGAGAGCAGAGATGCGCAGGTACTGGGCCCAGGGAGCCATGACGCCCAGACGGCGGTCGATGGTCTCCATGCAGGCCTCGCGCTTACGGTCGTCGTCGAGCAGATCCCACTTGTTGAGCAGCACAACGATGGCGCAGCCGCGCTCGATGGCAAGACCCATGACCTTCTGGTCCTGCTCGGTAACGCCCACGGAGGCGTCGACGACGAGCAGCGCCACGTCGGCGCGGTCGATGGCGCGCAGGCCGCGGACCATGGAGTAGTACTCGATGTTCTCGTATACGGTGCTCTTCTTGCGAATACCCGCGGTGTCGACCATGCGGTAGTGCTTGCCGTTGCGCTCCACGACGGTGTCGATGGCGTCGCGCGTCGTGCCGGCAATGTTGGACACGATAGAGCGGTCGGCGCCCAAGATACGGTTGAACAGCGACGACTTACCGGCATTGGGGCGGCCGATGATGGCGACGTTCAGCGCGTCGGGGAACTCATCGGCGACCTCGTCCTCTTCCTCCGGAAGCAGGGCCACGATATCGTCGAGCAGGTCGCCCGTGCCATGACCGTGCAGGGCCGAGAGCGGCGTGGGCTCACCGATGCCGAGCGAATAGAACTCCCAGATGCTGTCGTTCTCGCGATCGGGGTTGTCGAGCTTGTTCACCAGCAGAAAGACTGGCTTGTCGCAGCGCTTGAGCATGCGGGCGACCGACTCGTCCTCCTCGGTGACGCCGGTGCGGCCGTCGACCACAAATAGGATGACGGCGGCTTCCTCGGCGGCGGCGAGGGCCTGGTCGCGGATGGACGTGGCAAAGACGTCATCGCTCTTGAGCGGCTCGATGCCGCCCGTGTCGACGATGGTGAACTCGCGGCCGTTCCAATCAGCCGTGTGGTATGAGCGGTCGCGCGTGACGCCGCGGGACTCATGGACGATGGCGTCCGAGGTCTGGGCCAGGCGGTTGACGAGCGTGGACTTGCCAACGTTGGGGCGTCCGACGACGGCGACGATAGGTTTCATCTGCACTCCTTTAATGGGTAGGGTCAGCGGAATTAGTAGAGTCGGCAGGCACAATGCCAAGGATATGCTCCAGGGTATCGAGCAGCTCATGTGGCATGGTCGACACCACATGAACCTCGGCGCCGCGACTGGTAAGGCTTGCGAGTAAATCGTCACGATGATACTCGTCAAGCGTCATGCCGTCAGCGTTGAACATGAGCTTAGGCACAAAGAGCATAACCCCCGAGAGATCCTGCGGCAGCTGCTCCAGAATGTCGCAGGCGACGATGAGACCGGTCACGTCCACGTTGCCGCCAAAGTAGCGGTTTATGATAGCCGTGACGGTACCGGCAAGGCCCTGCGGCGACTCCACAAAGCGCGCCACGGTGTCGCGCGCGCTGGCGCCGGAGAGGCAGAGGAGGCGCTGGCTGCGCTCGGCGATGCCAGCGCGGACGCGAGCCAGACGCTCGCCGTCGGCGGCAAGCACGTCGTCGGTCTCGTCCAGATACGAGCGGATCATGCCGATGCCGTCGTAGTACTGCGGGTAGCCGTCGTAAAAGTCCGCCTCGGGAGGATCGATGCCGGCGTCCAGATAGAACTCGTCGCTCATCTGGAAGGTGTGGCGGCCAAAGCGTTCGTAGGCACGATCCTGGTAGGGACGGATCATGGCAATGGTCTCGCGCGCCAGCTCGGGCTTGTCGCTGTATGACCAGGTAAAGCGATTCTGGTGCTTGGTAAAGCCCAGCGGCACGATGCCCAGGCTCGTGATCTGCTCGTGCTCCTCGCAAAAGCACAGGGTCTTTTGCAGCTCCTCGCCGTCGTTCATGCCGGGACACAGTACGATCTGCGCGTGGATCTCGATGCCGGCGGCCATGATGGCCTCAAGCACGTCCATGCCGCGCTGGGCGTTGCGGCCCATCATGCGGCGGCGGACGTCGGGGCTTACGGCATGGACCGACACGTTCATGGGGCTCATGTTGCGTTGGATGACGTTTTGAACATCTTCGTCGGTGAGGTTCGTGAGCGTGACGAAGTTGCCCTGCAAAAAGCTCAGGCGGTAGTCGTCGTCGCGGATGTAGAGCGTGGAGCGACCGCCCTTGGGCAGCATGGTCATAAAGCAGAACACGCAGGCGTTCACGCAGGTGCGCATGCCGTCGAAGATGGGGCCATCGAACTCAAGGCCCCAGTCCTCTCCCGGGAAGCGGTCGAGCTCGACGGGGGTAACGCTGTTGTCACGCGGGTCGAAAACCTCCAGCTCGACGGTGTCGTCGTCTGCCTCCCAGAGCCACACGATCATATCGGTCAGCTGCTCGCCGTTGACCGTGAGCACGCGCATACCCGGCTCGATACCCACATCCCATGCGGGCGATTCGGGACGCACGTTTTTAACGAGCGCGCCCTCACCCGGCTCGGGGTCGCGGCTGCGCCCGTAATCGGCCACCTCGGCGGCGTATGCGGGTACGGTCTGGTCCATGATTAGCGGCAAAGCTCCTTGATGCGCTCGACGGCGCGTTCGATGTGTTCTTGCGGAGTGGAAGCGCCGGCGGTGATGCCGATGTGGCGTGCGTTAGCAAACCATGCGGCCTCGAGCTCACTTGCCTCCTCGATATGATGTGTGCGCTCGCAGGCGCCCGCACAGATCTGCGCCAGACGGCGGGTATTGCCGGAGTTTTTGCCGCCCACGACGACCATGCAGTCGCTGCGGTTGGCAAGTGCGGCGGCCGCCTGCTGTCGCTCGCTCGTGGCGGCGCAGATCGTGTTGATCACACGCAGCTCCTGCACGCGCGGCGTGATAGCAGCCACGACCTCGGCGAGGTTCTGCGCGGTCTGGGTGGTCTGCACAACGAGGCCCACCTTGCCCTTGAGCGGCAGCGCGTCCGCATCGGCAGCGCTGCTTACGACCTGTGCGTCATCGCCGGCGTGGCCTAAGATGCCCTCGACTTCGGGGTGGCCCGGCTCGCCCACGACTACCACGTGGTAGCCCTCGCGTACCAGGCGCTCCGTCGCCACGTGGACCTTTTTCACGTAGGGGCAGGTGGCGTCGACCACGGTAAGACCGCGATCGTGAGCCGCATCGATCACCTGCGGCACCACACCGTGGGCGCGAATGATTACGGTGCCCGACGCTGCGTCGTCCAGGGTCTCGGCTAAGCCAATGCCAGCCTCGGCGAGCTCGCTCACCACGATGGGGTTATGGATGAGCGGCCCCAGGGTATGGACCTGAGCGCTCCCCCCTGCCTGGGGTGCGGCGGACAACGCCATGTCGAGCGCGCGCTGCACACCGTAGCAGGTGCCGGCGTGGGCTGCGATTTCGATGGTGGGCGCGCCATCCTGGTCGGACGCAGCCGCGATGGTATCCATATCGTTCTCGTCCATGGTTAGAACCTGCCAGGATGCTCGGCACACAGCTCGTCTCGCATGGCGTAGACGCGGTTCATGGCCTCGGACTCAAACCAGGCCAGACGCTCCGTGCGTTTAAGTCCGGCCGGTGCGTCGGAAAGCGAGACGGCCTTGCCGGCACGAATCCAACACTTCTTGGGACGCATAATCTTTTTGCCCGCAGGCGTGATGTCGGACCAGCCGCAGATGGCGAGCGGATTCACGGGTGCCTTGCCCATCTGTGCGATGAGCGCAAAGCCGCCGTGGACCTCGGGTTTGATCTCGCGCGAGCGGATGCGCGTGCCCTCGGGGAAGATCAGAACGTCCTCGCCGCGCTGCAGCGCATGCTGGGCGGCACGCAGACACATCATGTCGGCAGTGCCGCGCTCGACGGGAATGCCGCCCACGCGGCTAAAGGCCCAGCGTACGATCTTGCTCTTGGCAAACTCGGACTTAAAAATGGGGCGAATGCGGCGGCCGCCAAAGAACAGCGACGTCTCTACAGCCAGGAGCTCGGCCATCGAGGTGTGGTTGCAGATGACCACGCTGCCGCGGCCTTCCTGGCGCTCAAACAGCAGATCGGCGTCCTCTACCTTCCAGCGCCACATGAGCTTGGAGAAGGCCCAAAGGATTGCCATGACCACGAAGACGGTGCCGCGGATGAGTGCGGGGAACTCGGCATAAGGGGCGCTGTAGTAATCCTCGGGCGTCTGCTTAAACAGGCGCATGGGCTACCTCCTTTGGTTGATGAGGTCCTCGATAATGTGGACGACCTCATCGATGGTGTGGGCGGTGGAGTCTACATGCACGGCGTCCTCGGCGGGCACGAGCGGCGCCACCTCGCGGCTGCTGTCGAGCTTGTCGCGCTGCTTGAGGGCGTCGAGGGTCTCGTCGACCTCGGCCTCGAGCTGCTCGGTGGTGAGCGGTTGCGCATCGTTCTGGTGGCGCTGCAGCACGCGGCGACGGGCGCGCTCGCGCGGGTCGGCGGTCAGGAAGACCTTGACTTGCGCGTTGGGGAATACGACGGTTCCGATGTCGCGACCCTCGGCCACGATATCGCGGTCCTCGGCGGCGCGGCGCTGATGGATGAGCATGGCCGCGCGCACGCCCGGGTAGGCCGAGACCTTGGACACGTTGGCGTCGACCTGCGGGGTGCGAATGGCAGCCGAGGCGTCCTGGCCGTCAATGGTCAGACGTGTGTCTTCGCCGGTGCTATTGGTAAAGCGGATTTCGATCTGCTCGGCGAGGGCGTCGATGGCCGCCTCGTTATCCAGGTCGATGCCGCGGTCGAGCGCGGCGAAGGTAACGTCGCGATACATGGCGCCCGTATCGAGCTTGTTAA
>DXZV01000082.1:0-2222 GCA_019419485.1 Collinsella sp. | reverse complement strand
AACTGGCGGGCGATCTCCTTGGCGATGGTGGACTTGCCGGAACCGGCGGGGCCGTCGATGGCGACGATCATGTAATGCTTC
Source organism: Collinsella sp. (assembly GCA_019419485.1). Classification (GTDB taxonomy): domain Bacteria; phylum Actinomycetota; class Coriobacteriia; order Coriobacteriales; family Coriobacteriaceae; genus Collinsella. Next base: position 2,141 of record DXZV01000082.1, on the reverse strand, counting down.
CTTTCGGTGGTTGACGTGCTGGTATGATGTGCGGGCGCTGCGGTTTGGCGGGTTGCCTAGTCCGTGTAGCGCTCACGGTAGGTGTTGCGCTTGGGTGCGGAGCCGTGGCTGCCGTGATGACGCGTGTGGGCCGCGGGCGTGTCCTGGGGCTTGCCGCCGTTGCGCTTGGAGTTGGCCTTCTTAGGCGGGATGCCGCCGGACTTGAGGATCTGCACCTCGCGGTCGGTGAGTTCGCGCCACGACCCCTTGGCCACATCCTCGAGCTCCAGGCCGGCAAAGTTGCAGCGATGCAAGCGGATTACGGGATGATGAATCTTGCTCAGCATGCGCTTGACCTGGTTTTTACGACCCTCACGGATGATGACCTCCACGGCGGTGGTGCCGGGCTTGACGCCCTGGGGAGCTACGGCCTCGGCCTCGCGAGCGGTGATGACGCGGCAGATTGCCGGCTGGCATAGGCCGTCGTCGAGCTCGATGCCACGGCGCAGCGGCGTGAGGTCGCGATCGGACAGTTCGCCGTCAACGAGTGCCTGGTAGGTCTTGTAGACGTGCTTGCTCGGGTGCAGCAGGTCCTGCGACAAGTCGCCGTCGGTGGTAAAGAGCAAGAGTCCCGTTGTGTCGCGGTCCAGGCGACCCACCGGGAACAGGCCCGGAAATCGGTCGCGGGGAACCAGGTCCGCCACACAGGGGCGCTCCTGCGGGTCGCTCATGGTGGTGAGGTAGCCGGTCGGCTTGTAGAGCATCAGGTACACGGCGCCCTGGTTGAGCTTGACGGACATGCCGTCGACCTCGATGCAATCGCGGTCGACATCGACCTTGGTGCCCAGCTCGGTCGCGACCTCGCCGTTAACCGTCACGCGGCCGGCGGTCATCAGGTCCTCCGACCCGCGGCGGCTCGCTACGCCCGCACGCGCCAAAAAGCGCTGCAGGCGCATGGTATGCGGGTAGACGTGCTGGGCGTCGGACTTGTGCGCATCCGCGCTGGACGCCGCAACGCCGGCGCGCGTCTCCCCTGCTTCGTTAGTCCTCGTCATGCGTATCCTCCGCAGTGTCGTCGGTGGACAGCGTTTCCTCGCCGCCGACTGCCTCGACATCATCAATATCGGTATCGATTAGCTCACGCTCTTCGTCCAGATCCTCAGCCTGCTCTTCGAGCGTGGACTGAATGCTGCGGCCGCTCAGGCGCTCGCGGATAAATTGACGCGACTGCTCGTCGGGGACAAACTGCTCTAGATCGGGAAGGTCGCGGGTGGAGCGCAGACCGAACTTCTCCAAGAAGGCGTTGGTCGTGCCGTAAATGATGGCCTGCCCGCGCTGGGGGTCGCGACCGAGCTCGCGCACCAGACCCTTGTCAACGAGCGAAGCGATGACGCCGTCGGAGTTGACGCCGCGGATGCCCTTGACCACCTCGCGCGTAACGGGCTGGTGATAGGCGATCACGGCCAGGGTCTCGAGTGCCGCCTGCGACAGTTTTTGCGTGTCCCAGCTCAGCACGTAGGCCTCGACCACGTCGTGATAGGCGGGATGCGTAAACAGGCGCCAGCCACCGGCGACCTCGCGCAGCTGAAAGCCCCGGTTGGCCTCCTCGTACTCAAATTTGAGCTCGGCGAGCAGCGATGCGCACTCGCCGGGGGCGATATCCAGCGCACCAGCCAGCGCAGGGGCGCTCACCGGATCGCTCGACACCAGCAGGAGCGCCTCCAAGGCGCCTTTGAGGCTGTTTGCCTCCAGCGTGGAAAGGGTTGACATAGTAACCGCTCCTATTCGGTGAGTTCGGGGCCCTCGCCGGGCACGTATGCCTCGGCGCCCTCGACGCGGTTGATTTGAATGGTTCCAAAGATCTCGTCCTGGCTCAGGGTGAGCGAGCCTCGCTTGGCAAGCTCCAACATGGCCAGGAAGGTAACGACGAGCTGCTCGGTGGTGGCGTCGCCGTCCAACAACTCGCGGAAGGTGCATGTTTGGTGCGCCATGGTAAAGCGGTCGACCGAGGCCACCGTTAGATCGAGCGGCACGCGATGCGGTGCCACGTGCTCGGCCTCCAGCAGGAAGGTCTGGCGCTTGCCGTCCAGGTCGGCACAGATGACGGCGAGGCCGCGCAGAGTAATGCCGGCAAGGTAGTCGGGCATAAGGCCCAAGAACTC